>JAZNSJ010000022.1:0-4465 GCA_045591155.1 Acutalibacteraceae bacterium
CACCTTTCGTTGAGGGAATATCATTGGCAAAAGCCTTATCAATAGCCACTGCGGTACGCAAAGTACGAGCAATTGATTTAAAGCAGCCCTCAATTATATGGTGAGAATTTTCTCCTGCAAATTTTACCATATGGGTAGTAATACCCGAATTGTAGGCAAAGGCATCCCAAAACTCTTTATTTAACTCGGTGTCAAAATCTCCTACCTTTTCGGTGGGCATTTCTACTTCATAGTAGCATCCGCCTCTACCCGAAATATCAACGGCTGTTAGTATTAAAGACTCATCCATAGGAAGCGTTGTATCACCATAACGGTTAATACCCTTTTTATCACCCAATGCTTCTTTAAATGCCTGACCCAGCGCAATACCAATATCCTCGGTAGTGTGGTGATAGTCAACCTCAATATCGCCCACACACTTAACGGTCATATCAAATCTACCGTGACGGGCAAAAAGTGTTAGCATATGATCTAAAAACGGACAGCTTGTATCACAAGTTGACTCACCTTTACCGTCAAGATTAAGGGTGAGCTTTATATCGGTTTCAGCAGTTTTTCTTACAATTTCTGATTTTCTCATTTTAATTCTCCTCTAATATTAGAGATATTGTATCAATTAGCTTTTGCATTTGTTCCATAGTACCTATGGTTATACGGTTATACTGACAAATAATTTTCTTTGTAAAATGTCGAACAAGTATACCGTGATTTTTAAGTTCGAGATACAATTTTTCGCCATCTATTTTCTCATTCTTTGCAAAAACAAAGTTTGCTTTTGACGGTAAAACCTTAAAACCTAATTTTTGAAGTTCGTTTATTGTCCACTCGCGATTTTCTATAATAGTATTGCAGTTATCCATATAATAATTGTTATCATAAAGTGCCGCAGCACCCGCCGCATCGGTCATACGATTAACATTATATGGATTTGTAGAGTATCTTATTGTATTAAGGTCGGCTATAAGCGACTTATTACCTATAGCAAAGCCAAGTCGAGCGCCCGCCATACTGCGAGATTTTGAAAAGGTTTGTACTACAAGCAGATTATCATATTTATCAACAAGTGAAACGGCACTTTGGGCACCAAAATCTACATAAGCCTCATCAATGACTACAACATTATCGGGATTTGATGCTACTATTTTTTCAATATCATCGAGTGTAAGCGCAATACCTGTAGGCGCATTTGGATTTGCAATAACTACCGTTTTGTTAACACCAATATAATTATTTACATCAATGGTAAAGTCACTTTTAAGTGGTATTTCGGTATAAGGAATACGATTAAGCTCAGCAAAAACGGGATAAAATCCGTATGTAATATTAGGAAATACAAGTGGATTTTTCTCATCGGCAAATGACATAAATGCAAAGTTTAATACCTCATCCGAACCGTTAGTAACTATTACTTGGTCAATACTAACATCATAAATTTTTGCTAGTTCACGACGTACGTTTACACACTCAGGGTCGGAATAAAGCTGTTACTTTTTGCTTTCGGCAAGTACTGCCTCACTTACAGCCTTTGACGGCGCAAAGGGCGACTCGTTGGTATTAAGTTTTATGTACTGCATATCCTTTGGCTGTTCGCCTGGGGTATATGGAATAAGATTACTTAATCTATTTGTAAAAAATTTACTCATTATTTATCCTCAAATCTAATTGTTGCACTTTTAGCATGGGCGTGTAGTCCCTCTTTATCGGCAAAATATGCAACCTTATCGGCTACCTTTTCTAAAGCATCGGCAGTAAAATATGTGAATTGTGATTTTTTTACAAAATCATCTACCGACAGCGGTGACGAAAATCTTGCTGTTCCGCTTGTTGGCAATGTGTGATTAGGACCTGCAAAATAATCTCCCAAAGCCTCGGGACAATATTTGCCCATAAAGATAGAGCCAGCATGTTTAACCTTGTCTAAATAGTCAAAGGGATTGTCAACACAAAGTTCCAGGTGCTCGGGGGCTATTTCATTTGCAATATCAAGCGCCTGCATTAAATTATTTTCGGCAACTATAATCTTGCCGTTATTGTCAATAGAACACCTTGCAATATCGGCGCGAGGAAGCTTAGGTATTTGAATTTCAAGCTGCTCACTTACCTTTTCGGCAAAATCACGACTGTCACAAACAAGCACCGCGCTTGCCATTTTGTCGTGCTCGGCTTGGCTTAACAAATCGGCCGCTACAAAACGTGGATTGGCAGTAGAATCGGCAACAACCAAGATTTCGCTGGGGCCTGCTATCATATCAATAGATACCTTACCAAACACCTGCTTTTTAGCCTCAGCTACAAAAGCGTTACCAGGGCCTACAATTTTATCTACCTTTGGAATACTCTCGGTGCCGTATGCTAGCGCCGCTACCGCCTGTGCGCCGCCTACTTTAAATATACGGTCAACACCCGCAATTTTAGCCGCCGCCAATATTACAGGGTTTACCTTGCCATCTGCTGTAGGTGGTGTTACCATAACAATTTCACTGCAGCCTGCAATTTTAGCAGGAATGCTGTCCATAAGCACAGTTGACGGATAAGCCGCGGTACCACCCGGTACATAAAGGCCTACCTTTTCAATAGGTGTTACCTTTTGACCAGTTACTACACCGTCTTGCTCGTTTATTATAAAACTGTTTTTAACCTGTTTTGAGTGAAAAGCACGAATATTTATTGCAGCTTCTTCAATAATTGATACAAACTTTTGGTCCACCAAAGAAAAAGCCTTATCAATTTCCTCAGGTGTTACCTCAAGACTATTTAAATCTGCCTTATCAAACTTTAAGGCATATTCATAAATTGCCTCATCTCCGCGGTTTATAACGTTAGAGATAATATTACTTACAATTCCCTCAACATTGGTTGCAATATTGTCACGTGCAAAGATTTCCTCGTTTGAAACCTCACCGTAATTATAAATTTTAATCATTTTCTTTCACCTGATTTTTAATGGAACTTACTATGTTTTCAATATCCGTACCTTTAAATTTAAAGCTTGACTTATTAGCAATAAGTCGTGCGCTTATTGGCACTATTGTTGATTTAACCTCAAGATTATTTTCTTTAAGTGTAGTGCCCGTTTCTACTATATCAACTATAACGTCCGAAAGCTTTAAAATAGGCGCTATTTCGATTGAGCCATTAAGCTTAATTATGTCTATCTCTCGACCCAGTGATGCGTAATAATTTGCTGCAATATTTGTAAATTTTGTTGCTACCTTTAGTGTTTTTTGCCCATCATCTTTAAATTCATTGGGTGCCGCTACTGCCATACGGCATTTGCCTAAATTTAAATCTAAAAGCTCGTAAACATCGGGAGCATATTCAAGCAAAATATCTTTACCTGCAACACCTATGTCAGCAGCGCCACGCTCAACGTAAATTGCCACGTCTGACGGCTTTACCCAAAAGTAACGAACCTGTTTTTCGCGGTTTTCAAAAATAAGTTTACGATTATTTTCTTTTATTGAGGGGCATTCGAAACCCGCCGCTTCAAACATTGCGTAAACCGTATCCCCTAATCTGCCCTTTGGCAGTGCAATATTAAGCATTTATACCCCTCCTCTTATATCCAATAACTCTTTATATCTTATTTTACTTACATCTGTACTTTGCACCGAAATACTTTTTCCACTGCCGATAATTTGATTTACTGTATCGGATAAAACCTTGTTATTGGTATCATCGTCACAAAGCAGCAAAACATCAATATCAAATTCAATTTTCTCGCTTGGTAAATCCTCTAATAAATCAAGATAAATCGCAAAGCCAATGGCCCCTGCTTTTCTACCCATTTTATAAAGCAAATTATCATACTGACCGCCTGTAAGAACGCTTTGCGACAAGCCTTTAATATAGCCTTTAAATACTATTCCATTATAATAATTCATATCGCTTACAGCAGAAAAATCAAATTTTATTTTACCACCGAAAGATAGATTGTCAAGCATATTCGACAATGTTTTTAATATGTTTATACTTTCTTTGTTTAAATAGTCGCTTAATGCTTCTAAATCCTTTAAAACTGCGTTTCTTTCACCATATATAGAAACGAATTTTTGAAGTGTTTTTTTATCATTATCGGATATATTATTTTCATCACAAATACGCGCAAGGTCGTGGGCATTTTTATCTGATATATATTTAATTGCCTGTTGCTTAAATCCAACGCTGTCGCACATATTATCAAGCAGTGACGACAGCAGACCCAGGTGTGATACCTCAAGAACAAAATCACCCGCCAAAAGCGAAAGACTTTCTGCCGCCATAACTATCATTTCATATATATCGTACAACTTTATATCTCCTATACACTCTACGCCCGTTTGCATAATTTCTTTAAACTGGTGGGTGTTTTCAGAAACACGGTATACATTTTCATTATAACAAACCTTTTGTTTAAAGCCCTCTACATCTTCGCCGTTTTTTACAATCGACAACGTAAAGTCGGATCGTAGCCATGTCGTTCTGT
>JAZNSJ010000023.1:0-4517 GCA_045591155.1 Acutalibacteraceae bacterium
GCACCGATACGGGCGATGATTTTCACGGCTGTAGTGAAATAGATATTATGGAAATCTTCCACCACCCTGCTACTCTTGGTTCTGCTCATACCGAGCATTATTGGGAGCCGGGTTGGGACTGGTCAACACAAGGTACTACAAAAAGCTCACTCGGTTACAACTACACCATCCCCGGTTACAAAGACGGCCAATTTATTGAGTACGCTTGCGTTTGGAACGAATACGCTATTTACTACTATGTAAACGGTTCACTTGCAAAGGTTAACGATAAAATTGCTCCTGTTGAAAACGTGTTCCCCGCTTACATTCTTTACACCTGCTACTTAGGACCCGAAGGCAGCGGCGCTTTCTGGGGCGAGGTTAAAGATGAAGACCTCCCACAATCAATGGAAGTAGACTGGCTTAGAGTTTATAAATAACAACAAAAAACACAAACAGCTCCCCTTATTAATTCAAGGGGAGCTGACTTTTTGCCACACAAAAAGTTTTAGATAATAAAATTTTCCTTTTAATAATTATAAAACCCAAATCCACAAGCACCACACTTATTAAAATCGCCGATTTTCACAAAGTTTCGGTTGACTATCTACTAAACCGAACCGACAATCCTAACACAAATATTTAAAACCGCAGATCACTGACCTGCGGTTTTAATTTTTAATACATCATATTTTCTTCCACGTTTTTGGGCTAAACAGAATAAGCACAGGCAATATTTCAAGTCGTCCTACCATCATTGTAAACGTAAGCACTATCTTTGAAAACGCACTATATCCTACATAGCTTGCATACGGACCTATTGCTTCAAATGCAGGACCAATATTAGATATGCAAGCTAATGTCGACGAAAAATTCGAGAAAAATCCATGCTTTACCTCATACATTCCCGCATCTGACACAATACCTGTCATCGTACCGTTAACCGGATCAAACGACAACAAAAATACAACACCCAAAATAATAAACAAATATAAAGTTATAAACGCAAACACGTCGTTTATGGTGTTTTCCTCAAGGCTTTTACCCTCAATCTTTGCTTTAGGTACGTAGCGCGGATTTATAAGCTTTCTCACGTTTATATATGCGCCCTTCATAGCAATTATAATTCGCGACACCTTAATACCTCCGCCCGTAGAACCCGCCATACTACCTATAAACATTACAACAATCAGTGTCGTTGTGGCAAGCATGGGCCATACGTTATAGTCGGTTGTTGTATATCCCGTAGTAGTCATAAGCGACGCCACCTGAAACAGCGAATGTCTAAATGCCTCTTCGGTTGTATACTGCTGCGGGAATGTTTCAAATCGCCATACAAGGCTTATAAAAACAAACGCAACAGCCGAGCCGATAATAAACAAATAACTTTTTAACTCTTCACTTTTTAGCACCGATTTAATTTTGCCAATAAGTATCAAATAATAAAGGCTAAAGTTGCATCCAAAAAGAATTAAAAATATTGCTATCACATATTGTGAAAAAGGATTCATCAATTCCATACTACCAGGTAAAAATCCAAATCCACCCGTACCGGCAGAACCAAATGTGGCAAGCAGACTAAAGAAAAACTGCTCACTCTCATACCCTGCTACAGGCTTGTCAAACATAAGAATTATTACCTCAAGGACCGTTAATCCAAGATAAATGAGATATAGAATTCTGGTGGTAACCTTCATTTTAGATACTATCTTACCAACCTGTGGGCCAGGGCTTTCCGCACGTAACAAATGCATTGACGAGCCATCATCGCTTTCGGGAATGAATATCAGCACGAATACAAGTATTCCCATACCGCCTATCCAATGCGAAAAGCTGCGCCAAAAAAGTATAGAGTGTGATATTACCGTAATATCCGTAATAATACTTGCTCCCGTTGTTGTAAAGCCCGACATTATCTCAAAACAAGCATTAACATAATTTGGTACATCACCGCTTATAACAAACGGTATCGCGCCAAAAAGCGCCATTATAATCCACACCATAGCTGTTAGCGCAAAACCTTCTTTTTGGTAAAGTGCGTTGCGCTTTGGTTTTGGTATTTGTAACAAAAACCCTATCAAAGCCAAAAGAACAATTGGCACAATAAACCCAAGCTTATGTTTTAAATCCTCTTTATATACAAAGCTTACAATAAGTGGCGCTATCATAAGTATACTTTCAAGAACCATAATCTTGCCAAGTATTTTACCAAGTTTCTTATAATTCATACTTCACGCCTCATTCAACAACATCGTTCAAATCGTCAAAGTTTTTATGCGTTGTAACAACAATAACGTTATCCCCCAACTGAATACACGTATTACCGTCAGGAATTATAACGTTTGTCCCTCTTATAATGCATGCAATAAGACAATTTCGCTTAATTTTCAGCTCGCGTAAAGGTTTATCAAAAAACTTATCTTGCCTTTTTGCCAAAAACTCAAGTGCCTCAACCCTGCCACCAACAAGTCGGTACAGCGTAAGCACATTACTTCCACGTGAATTCTCAATAGCGCGAATATAGCTAATAACACGATCAGCCACAATGTCTTTTGGCGATACGTTGTTTTTTATGCCCAACTCAGCAAGCATTCCGTAAAGCTCGTCACTCTTAATTTGAGTAATGGTTTTTCTAACCTTCATTTTATTGGCAAACATAGATACTATCATATTTTCTTCATCTATATCGGTAAGCGCCACAAAGGCATCCATCGCCTCAATACCCTCTTCAATAAGCAAGTCATGCTGTGTACCATTACCATTTATTACCGTAACACGTGGCAATTCCTCGGCTAATTCATCTGCAATATGCCTATCGCTTTCCAGCAATTTTACGTTATGTCTTTTGGTAGAAAGCTCATCAGCTAGATAATACGCAATTTTACTGCCACCAACAATCATAATATTTTTAAGCGGCGATTTTACAATATTTATCTCTAATAAAAATTCTCGTAAATCCTTTGCATCCGAGGTAAAATAAACCTTATCGCCTTCCAAAATTTCAAAATTACCGGAAGGAATAACAACCTCGTCCCCGCGCTGCACAGCACAAATTAGTACCTTGGTCCTTATCTTTTTACCAATCGAAATTAGCGTCTCGCCAACTAGCGCGCAACCACTTTCAATATCAATTTCCACAAGCAAAACTCTACCCTTGGCAAAACGCTCTGCCTGAGCAATGGCAGGTAGATTTATAAGATTAAATATTTCCGTTGCCGTATCCTTTTCAGGATTAACAATCATCGAAATACCCAGTTCCTCTCTCATAGCAACTATTTGGCGGCGATACTCAGGATTTCTAACGCGCGCTATAGTGTTTTTAACACCAAGCTTTTTTGCCACCATACACGCAAAAACATTTAATTCATCGCTTTGTGTCATAACTATAGCAAGGTCAGCATCCTTTGCTCCCGCTTCTTTTTGAATATCAATGGATGCGCCGTTACCTACAACACCCTGAACGTCGTATTTTTCTATAAGTCGTTCAATTTTATTCTTGTCCTCGTCAATTATAGTTATGTTGTGTTTTTCGACCGAAAGATTTTGCAATATACTTCTGCCTATCGTACCCAAACCAATAATTACTATCTTCATAAAAAGCACTCCGTTTATAAAGGATAATTAATTCTTTATATTATACCCCACTAAAAATTAAATGTCAATCTTTCCACCCTTTTTACAGCACGTCCCAAAAGGCATTTATCATAAAAAGCAGTAGGCATATTACCTACTGCTTTAATCCCTATTTTAATTTTTGCAATTTAATTGTATTTGCAATTACAATAAGCTCCATACTTTTTTCCAGCGGCATAGCAGGGTCAATTGTCGTGTTTATTTCCCCACAATTACGAATAGCAACCACGTTAATTGAATATTTTTTTCTCAAACTCAGCTCAACCAACGTTTTGCCAACCCATTCATCTTTCACGTTTACCTGTACCATAGACACATCATCAGAAAGCTCTATCATTTCCGAAAAACCTGATGTCAGCAAATTTTTAGCAAGTCGTATTCCCGATTCTTTTTCAGGAAAAACAACCTTATCTGCGCCAACACGGCTTAATATTTTTTGATGCATTTCGTTACCGCATTTTGCTATAACAGTTTCTACACCTGCTTCTTTACAAAGTGTTACCGCCAAAACGCTTGCCTCAAGATTACTCGCCATAGCAACAATAACCACGTCAATATTTGCAATTCCAAGTCGCTTAATAACTTCAGGCTCGGTAATATCAGCACATTTACAAACAGGTATAGTTTCAATCGCATTATTGACGATGTTTTGATCAATATCAACAGCCAGAACCTCTGCACCATTATTTACAAGTTCTTCTGCAACAGATTTCCCGTATCTGCCGAGACCAAACACGGCATAGGTTTTATTGATACTCATAAAACTTTTCCTTTCTTATCCCACGCTGATTTCTTCAACGGGGTTTCTTATGATATTCTGATTATCTTTTCTTTGTTTAAACGCAAAAGCAAGCGATATAGGCCCCACTCGTCCAAGATACATCGTTATAATAATTATAAGCTTA
>JAZNSJ010000024.1:0-3876 GCA_045591155.1 Acutalibacteraceae bacterium
ACAGTATTAAGAATGATTAACATACCCTCAATGGTTTCGTCTTGCTCTACAGCAACGAGCTGTGGAATAATATGCTCGTATTTGGTGGTTTTGGAAGTTTCGGGCAAAAGATTATGCCCTTCGATTTCGCCTATAATGTTAAGGCAAAATATTTTATGGCGCCCTTCGCTTGATATGGTCGTGCCGAAATCTTTAATGATATCGGACTTGCTGTTTTCGCTGTTCGATTTATTATTGCTCATAATAATTCCCTCCAAATATAGTATTTGAAGCGAATTTATAACAATACATACTATATTATACATATTTATATATAATTTTGCAAGTAGATAAAAAACACTTTATTTTTTAAATTCTAAGTGATATAATTTAGATGCAACAATATAAATTAGGGTAGGTGAGCAATATGAAATTTGAAACAGCAGCGCAAGCAGCAGAGCGTTTAGGAGTTACAGTGCGCGCGGTTCAAAAATGGGCAAAGCAGGGTAAGATTGAAGGCGCGCAAAAGGTTGGGCGTGATTGGATGATACCGGTTGATAGTGTTGTTATAAGCGGTTCTACTATGAGTACACCAATGCAAATTCCGTATCCGTTTTTCCAAGTACCGTACACTGATGGTGATATGGTACAAAAAGTAAATGATATTGCCGACGAAGATAGACGTAATATTGTTATGGCTCAGTTATACTATTTTACTGGGGAATTAGAGAAAACAATTGAGATTACCGAAAAATATCTTGATTTGCCCAATGATCAATATCGTATTTCAGCTGCACTTTTTAACGCCTTTGCTAATCTGTGCGGCGATCATATTCACAAAACCCGTTTCGCAGCAAATATCATATATGACGAGGTGGCAAAACTTGATCTTGATGATAAAGATGCTGCAGAAGAAAATGCAAATAAAATATTTGCTGCAGTTGTTTTAAAGACACAGTTGCATATACCGTTTGAAAACATTCCACTTATAGAAGACCATATGAAATATATGTCGGAAGGTCTTAAAGTCATGGCATGTTATCTTTCGGCATACAAGGCTTATCTTTCGAAAGATTATGCGCGTTCACTTGGTATTGCTCAGACTGCGGTAAATTGTTCTTCACATATGTATCCGATCTCGGAAATGTATTGCAATATTATATGTGCAATTGACTACATAAATCTTTTACAACTTGATAAGGCAACCGAGTACATTAAAAAAGCATGGGATATTGCGCAACCACATAACATATTTATGCCGATTGTTGAGCATTACAGTTTGCTTCAGGGTCTGATTGAAAGCAACTTTAAAAAAACCTATCCTGAAGACTATGAAAAAATTATCGCACTTGCAAGAAAATACAATACAGGTTGGTATGAGGTATACAATCATAGAAATAAGGGTAAGATTACCTTTGAACTCACACCTACCGAGTTTACTATTGCAATGCTTTATTCACGTAACTGGCGTGCAAAAGAGATTGCCGCGCATATGCACATATCCGACCGCACGGTTACAAACTACATACAAATAATCTATGAAAAGCTTAATATAAACTGCCGTAAGGATCTTGAAGAGTATGTGTTGAGTTAAAAACTACCCCCGGTCGTTATGAGGAACGTGGATTTTGCTATTTTGTTCGTTATAACGAATAAAAATAAAGAAAAATTTATTTATATTCCTTTATTTAGGGAATTAGTTAAAATATTAACAGTAAAAATGTTTAAAAAAAATACGCAATTTTTTTAAAAAATCTACTCGGTACATTTGGCGTCTGTCGACATATAATTTACTTGTAAACAAAATTAGACTAGGAGAGGCCTTTATGACCAAGATTAAAAATCGCATATACTCTTTATATGATGATACGGTAGAGGTTGCATTTGTGTATGATGAACCACTAAACCGATATTTTGGGGAGTATCCCAATTTTGATGAATATCCGCGAACGACACCTTGTGGGCGACCGTGGGTTAACGCCACAAAAGATGATTGTCCACTGGCTGACAGAGAATATGGGGACTGTGGTTCGTGTGAATTTTATAAATGCGAAAGTCCCGGTGATCTGATAGGTGTTTGTGAAAACGAACAATTGAGAAAGGAAGAAACGTAAATGAAAAAAGCAAAAACTAGAATTAAATTCAATAAATTATTATCGGTGATATTGGCGTTAATTATCGTGGTATCAATGTTTTCCGGACTCAACCTTGTAAGTGCGGCTACACCGAATCCCTATTATAATAAGGTTGCCGACCCTGCTACATTAGATGGCTGGAAAGCATTTTTTGGTAGCAGCGCACCATCAACAGAAAATGCAGGTGGCGTATGGACCGACAAATCTGTTTTTGTTGACAATACCGCATTTACAGGTCTTACCGATGCTTACAATGAAGTAATTATCCCAACAATATCTGACGATAGTTTTCTGGTAGCGCTTTCTGCCATAGCATCCAATAAGTCAATTGTTGGTTATTCACATATTCCTACCGATACCGTACTTGTGCTTGGTATTTCAGGTTCTATGGGACCTGACACTTGGGGAAGTAATAACAACGATGCTGTAAGTGATTTGGTACTTGCTGCAAATGCGGCTATTACCGAATTGCTTGAACTTAATAATAATAACCGTGTAGGCGTTGTGCTTTATTCTGCTGAGTATGATCAGGGTAATGACGAACATTATTATACATTGCTCCCAATTGACCGTTACAAGGCAACGGGTACTGTTACCTATAACAACGGAACAAGATTTGATACATCTGATGATATAACGATTGGTGAATTCTTAGAAACAAATAATAACAATTCACATAACGGTAATGAAATATCAATCGCATCGGGTGTGAGTGGCACTGTCGTTGAAGTTGATGATGAAACAACCATTGATGTTGTGGGTGGCACTTTTATTCAAGGTGGACTTAAAGCTGCGGCTGATTTGTTCAAAGGCAAGTCAGATGCCAATGATACAATCGTAGCAGGTGACGGATTCCAGGGCGGTACACAGCGCAAGCCCGTACTCGTTCTTATGAGTGACGGCGCTCCTACCTATGCTACAACAAGTTATATGACTCCCGGTGACCCCAACAGAGGTAACGGTCAGTCTTCAAGCGAAATCTACGCATTCCTTACTCAGCTTACAGCGGCTTATGTAAAAGAACAGATTACCGATTATTATAACGACAGTGAAGCATTGTTCTATACGTTGGGTCTTGGTGTTGGAAACAGTGCAATTGCCGAAAGTGTGCTTGATCCTCAGAATTCTACACCCAATATCACAACATATTGGAATAACTATAATGCCGCGGCAAACAATGCAACAGTAGAAATAAATGATAACACTTCGGTTACAAAAACAGATGTAATAGACGATATCGTTTACGCAAACGATTATTTTGAAGCAGAATCACGCAGTGATTTGTTTGATGCATTTGATGACATCGTTAATGAAATTATAATTCAGTCACTTTATCGTCCTACCTTGGTTGAAAATAATAACGCCAATATGGAAGGCTATATCGAGTTTATTGATGATATAGGCGACTATATGCACGTAAAAGAAATCGAAGGTATTATGATTGGCAACAAGCTTTTCACAGGTGAAAAACTTTGCGAAAACTTTACCGAAGATGGCGGTGACCTTGGTACAGTAGCCAATCCCAATGTGCTTGGCGATAATCTTATCTGGGCTGTTCAGCAGCGACTTGGAATCAGCGACGTTGAAGCGGCACGTAAGCTTGTAGCGCTTGCTTATGAGCACGGTCAGTTAAGTTATACTGATGAAAACAACTACTCCAACTACATTGGTTGGTATGCCGATGAAAATGGCAACTATATCGGTTTCTGGGATGAGTCACATACCTATTCTATGATGCCTACAAATGCGGCATATATCAATA
>JAZNSJ010000025.1:0-20010 GCA_045591155.1 Acutalibacteraceae bacterium
GACAAAATATCTCTCCAACCCCTTGGCTCACAGAACGACATGGCTACGATCCGACTTACTCATTCGCTTGCAATTTAATATTTAATTTTGTCTAAACTTTGGGGTTCACTTCATTGTGGTGCAGTCGTTATATTTTATTGCGAATAAAAAACATTACATTAATGTAACTTTACAGAATTGCTTTACTATGTTATGATTTTAATATAAACAATTTGGTGTTTAATGTTATTTATAATGTAAATTGGCAGAAAAATTGGAAATCAATAGCAGGGAGGAAGCTAATAATGAAAAAAATATGTTCTTTAGTAATCGTAATTATTTTAATCGCTACTTTATGTTCTTGTAAAAAGATTAACGATGATATTTATAGCAGCAGTAACAGTGAACCGTACTATAGTTCCGAAATAAGTACTGTAACAAGTGAAACAGAAGAATCTGATGTTTCCGATACCGAATCAGACGATATTACTTCAAATATAACTGTATCAACACCTGTAGACAGTACAAGTTCTGAACCTGTTGTTGATAATTCATCAAAAGAAGAGCCAAAAGAGACAAGTTCAAAAGAACAAACAACCGAAGAAAAACCAAAAGAGCCGATAAATTTTGTTCCAAACAGATTTCCTGTGGCACCAGGTGCAGAAGAAACAGCCGTTGCGTATGGAAATGAAGTAATTTATAACGAAATCAGATATGCTTATGCCTACGGACAAAGCGATGGAGTTGATTGTGGGGCAATAATTACTCTGGATGATAATGATGAGTGTTTAAATTGCATTTCAATAGTTGATAGAGAAGAAAAAGAAACAGGAATTTTTACTGTCTATAATGATAGAATTTATTTTTTAAAGTTTCCAATAAATGATTCGAGAGATTATAATTTAATAAATACTTTAACTGTATGCTCTATGAATTTGTCTGGCGGAGATAAAAGACAAGAAAAAGAAATAAAAATATCTTTTACGCATATTGATGGAATTAGTTGCATTTCAAATAGCAAATATTGGATATTTTGGCTTCATAATGTCTTTGACTATACATATGATTTATACAGATATAATGTGTCAACAAATGAGTTTGTTAAATTGAATAAACCCGAGTTCGATGAGGGCTTTTATATCAAAAATGAGCAAATATTTGTTTATGACTCTAATAATTTGAAGTTTTATGTTTATGATATTAACTTCAACAATAAGCAACTGTTTTTTGATGCATCATACCTTACATCAGGATTTATTAATGTTGATGATGATCCAAATGGATTCATTCTTAGTGTGACTAACATCGATGATAAATATTTTCTTGATTTAAATGGTAACATTTCTAAAAAGTGACCCATCGACACAATTTTCTTGACTTTAATCACCGCTAAAGGTAAAATTATCTTTGGCGGTGATTTTTTGAAATCTAAAGTAATTAAGCTTAACCGCGTATTTTGGGTAAAGAGCATAATGGTATGTCTTTTTTTATTATATACGTTAATGGTTATTGATTTTACACTTATAAATAATAGTTTCGGTAGAAGTATATCAAACATTTTTTTGGCAGATAAGGGCAAAATAGCTGAATATTTTTCTGAAAAAACAAATATAGTTCCGTTTGCTACGGTAAGGCTTTTTGTAAACGCTTATAAAACCGAAAGTCTTGATACATTTGTTGTGCTTGAGAATATATTAGGTAATCTTTTTGTGTTTATGCCCTTTGCTTTTTTAGTACCTAGTGTTTTTAAAAAGATAAATACTGCTTTTAAATTTTTTATTTATATGTCGATATGCGTATTAATTGTTGAAGTTTTGCAGATTGTGTTTTTAACGGGCAGCGCCGATATTGACGATTTTATTTTAAATGTTGGTGGTGCTATGGCGGCATACGGTGTGCTTGGCACTAAAGAAATTAAAAGTGGTATAAATAAATTATTGTTTGGTGAAGTTAATGAAACTTAAAGCTTGTGCTAAAATAAATTTAACCCTTGATATTTTAGGTAAAAGAGAAGACGGCTATCATATTATTGATTCGGTTTTTCAGTCAGTATCGCTTGGCGATGATGTGATTGTAAACAAAGCCGCTTTCATTACTGTTAGCTGTACGGACAGTACTATATGTGACGAGTCAAATATCGCCTACAAGGCTGCAAAAAAGTTTTTTGAATATGTAGGCATTACAGGTGGCGCAGATATAATAATAGAAAAGCATATACCGTTAGCGGCGGGTATGGGTGGCGGTAGTGCCGATGCCGCGGCGGTTATTGTGGCTCTTAACAGGCTTTATGAAACAAACCTGTCACAAGAACGATTATGTGAGATTGGTTTATCGGTTGGTGCAGATGTGCCGTTTTGTATTATGGGCGGTACTGCGCGTGTAGGTGGCATAGGTGAGAAAATGGAAAAGTTGCCCGATATGCCCGACTGCGCAATACTGCTTATAAAGCACGGAGCAAAGCTTTCTACTGCCGATATGTACAGGCAGGTAGATACCTATCCGCAGGACAAATATTACACACAGTCAATGGTCGACGGTATTGAAAACAGCGATTTGAGTGCGGTGTGCCAAAATGTTTTTAATGCTTTTTCAAGTGTGTGCAATGATGAAAAATTAACAAAAGATATAAAAAACACCAATCCTTTGGCGGTATCGATATCTGGAAGCGGACCTACTGTTTTTGCGATATATGAAAATTTGGAAACTGCCAATGTAGCAAAATTTACATTGGAACAAAAAGGGTATAGTCCTATAGTTGCACTACCATCTAAAAGTGGAATAATAATTGAATAAAAATTTAACTCCTGTCAATATTACTTTTAGGAAAAATTTGACAGGAGTATTTTTATGAAAAAATCTATTAGAAAAAACATTGAATTAGGTGTACTGTTTGGGCTTATATGCGCTATTATGCTAAGTTTTTCACGTTTTGAAATGCGGTGTGATGAGCTGCGTCAAGGTGTATTTAGACTTCATATAATTGCTAATTCTGACAGTGAGGCCGATCAAAGCCTAAAGCTTGCTGTACGAGATGAAATACTTAAAAGCTCAACCGATATTTTTAAAGGCTGTAATAGTGTTGGGGATGCTATAATTACGGCAAATAACAACATTGATGAAATAAATAATATTGCTAACCGTGTTATTGCTAAAAACGGTTTTAATTATAAAGCACGTGTTTCGGTTGGGGATAAGTATTTTGATACCCGCGAATATGACGATTTTACTCTGCCCGCCGGCACATACAAATCACTTGTTGTTGATTTAGGCGAAGCACAGGGTAAAAATTGGTGGTGTGTGGTATTTCCGTGTGTTTGTGTGCCGTCATCTTGTGATGCAAGCCTTACAGACAGCGTATCAATTGAAGCTGCCAACACGGCAGAAAATGCACCCAAATATGAAATTAAATTCAAAACAGTAGAGCTTTATGAGAAATTTAAAAAAATATTTTCAAAAAACTAATATTTTTTAAAAATAATGCTTGCAATTTTTAAAGTTATGTGGTAGAATTCCAATGTTACAACGAAAGAAAGGGGTGACAAGGATGAAGGAAGGTTTACATCCTAACTACGAAAAGGTAACAATTAAATGTGCTTGTGGTGCCGAATTCGAGACACGCTCAACAAAGAAGGACATCCGTTTGGATATTTGTTCTAAATGTCATCCGTTTTTCACTGGTAAGCAGAAGTTGGTAGATACCGGCGGACGTGTTGACAGATTTAAGAAGCGTTTCGGTATGGAAGATAAATAATTATTACCGCAATTCCGCAATCGGCCTACGGGGTGATTGCGGTTTTTTGTTTAGAAGGGCAGGGATATTGTGCAGGAATACACTACTATTGAAGGTGATTTTACGGCTGAATATACCGAAAAGCATTCGCGTTTTATAGCCGTTTGCTTTCATTGTGAGAGTGAGAGCCAAGCAAGTGAAATAATAGCCGCGCAAAAGAGCAAATATTGGGATGCACGTCATAATGTATATGCCTATGTTTTGCAAGACTCAACTGCACGTTTTTCTGACGATGGTGAGCCTCACGGTACGGCAGGTATGCCCATACTTGAGGTTATAAAGGGTAGCGGTATTACCAATGTGCTTATTGTGGTAACACGCTACTTTGGAGGTATATTGCTTGGCACAGGCGGTCTTGTGCGTGCATACAGCACAAGTGCGCGTGACGCATTGCTGGGGGCAAAAAAGGTTTTAATGTGCTCTTGCAAGGAGTTTGAAATTGATTGTGATTACAGTAGCTTTGACCGACTTACAAGACTTATTGATGACTGCGGTGGTATGCTGCAAAGCACTGACTTTACCGATAAGGTTACTGTTAATGTTATATTTAAAAGTGTTAATTGCGATGCATTTTTACACAAGCTTTGTGAAACCTTTGCTTCTAAAATTATGGCAAAACCTAAAAATGAAATATTTTTTCCATTTAATTTGTAAAAATAGAGGAATTTTTAAATTTTTTTATAATATTTAATATGAAAGGGTGAAGTGTTTATGGAAAATGTTAGATTACTTACGGAAAAAATTGAAAAGCACACCTTGTCAGATTATGCTACATTAAGCTCAGAGTCAGTTGGTCGCGAGCGTAAAGAAGAAAAATGTGAGCTGCGTACTGATTTTCAGCGCGACCGCGACAGAATAATACACTGTAAGGCATTTAGAAGACTTAAGCATAAAACACAGGTGTTTTTATCTCCCGAATCAGACCACTACCGTACACGCCTTACCCATACACTTGAGGTTGCACAAATAGCCCGCACCATTGCTAGAGCACTTCGATTTAACGAGGATTTGGCCGAGGCTATAGCGTTAGGTCATGACCTTGGTCATACGCCTTTTGGCCACGCGGGTGAACGTGCGTTGGCATCTATATATCCTGGTGGTTTTACTCACTTTGCGCAGAGTGTAAGGGTGTGCCGTGTGATAGAAAAATCGGGTAATGGTCTTAACCTTACTCATGAGGTGCTTGACGGTATAATGAATCATACACGGGGCGAGTGGCCCCATACGCCCGAAGGTAAAATAGTTCGTTTTAGTGACCGCATTGCTTACATAAACCACGACATTGATGATGCAATAACGGCAGGTGTTTTCAGTGAGGAAAGCATTCCTTTAGAATATAGAGAGGTTTTGGGCTTTAGAAAAAGTGAGCGTATTAACACGCTTGTAAAGTCTATTGTTGAGAACACCGAAAAAGATGACGTTAAAATGGACGAGCGTACACAAAAGGCTTACGAGAGTTTGCATACCTTTATGTATGACTCGGTATATCTTAATCCGGTTGTTAAATTCGAAGAAACTAAGGTTGACGGTATTGTAAGTGGATTGTATGACTATCTACTTAAAAATCCCGACAAGCTTGATGATGAGTACAAGGTAATCCGCGAGCGTGAGGGTGTTGAACGCGCGGCTGTAGATTACATTTCGGGTATGACCGATCACTTTGCAGTTTCTATGTATTCTGATATTTATATACCAAAAGAGTGGAAGGTATAGCTTTATAAAATTTGTAGAAAGGAGAGTGTAATATGGCAATACCTGAGGAAATTATAAACGAGATAAAATATCGCAATGATATTGAGTCGGTTATGGCGCCCTATATAAGTCTTAAACGCAGGGGTAAAAATTTGGTAGGTCTTTGCCCGTTTCATAACGAAAAAACTCCCTCCTTTACAGTGTATCCTGAAAACGGTTCGTTTTATTGCTTTGGTTGTGGCGTTGGCGGTGATGTTTTTAGCTTTGTACGGCAGATAGAAAATCTTGATTATATTGATGCGGTTAAGCTTCTTGCCGAGCGTAGCGGTATTACACTTCCGCAAGACGGTTATGATGACTCAATGCAGAAACTCAAAAACACAATATTTGAAATTAACCGTGAAGCCGCAAGATATTACCATACATATCTTATGTCTAATGAAGGTAAGTGGGCGCTTGATTATTTAACAGGCAGAGGCTTATCAATTTCTACTATAAAGCATTTTGGGCTTGGCGCCGCTCCTGACGGATGGGACAATCTTATAAAGCATTTAAAGGGCCTTGGCTATTCAATATCAGATATGCTACAGGCAAATGTTATAGGAAAAAGCCAACGGGGTAGTTACTACGACCGTTTTCGTAAACGCGTAATGTTTCCTATAATTAATATTCGAGGCAAGGTGATAGGATTTAGCGGACGTGCAATGCCGGGTGAGGATAAGACGGGCAGCAAGTATGTAAATACATCCGATACACCTGTTTATAAAAAAAGTGAAAATCTTTTTGCTATGAATTTTGCCAAAAATTGCTGTGACGAACGGGTGATATTGGTAGAAGGCAATATGGATGTTATATCACTTCATCAGGCAGGATTTGAGAATACGGTAGCCGCGCTTGGTACTTCTTTTACCGAGGAGCAGGCAAGGCTGTTATCGCGGTATACTAAGGAAATCGTGCTTATAATGGATAGTGATGCTGCGGGGCAAAAGGCAATAAGACGCGCAAGTGATATTTTGCAAAATACAGGTCTTGATATAAGAGTTGTAGTTTTACCCGACGGAAAAGACCCCGATGAGTATATTAAAAAGTACGGTTCATCAAGATTTAAAGCGTTACTTGAGGGCGCTGTAAGTGAAATTGAGTATAAGTTACTTACAGCTGTACAGGGTATAGATACAAGCGGGGACGATGGTAAGTTACAGTATCTTGCCCGCGCGGCAGAAATTATTGCTGACTCAAGCGATGTTATGACCCGTGACCTTTATATAGGTAGGCTTTCCGAAAAATACGGTGTATCACGAACTGCTTTACAAGATAAGGTTAATCAAATACGCAAGCGCAATTATAAGCAACGTGAAAAACGCGAGCTTGAGGAAATTGTTAGGCCAAAATTCGATAGGACTGACGTTAATCCTGAGAAGCGTTTTCATGCAGCAGCTGCAAATGCCGAAGAAGCGGTTATAGCTGTGCTTTTACAGCATCCTGATTTTTTAGATGTGGCGGTTGAGAGTTTAAAACCTGAAAATATGATAACAGCACTTAACCGTAGAATATATAAGCATTTATGTGAATGCATACATGGTGGAAGACATCCTGATTTATCATATTTTGGCGAAATTCTTTCATCGGCAGAAATGGGTTACCTTGCTTCGCTTAATAATAGCGAAAAAGGTGACAAAAATGCCCTTATTGTATTAAAAGACAGTATAAAGGTAATATTAGATGAGGGAATAATGAAAAACACAAGTGATATAAAAAATATGTCTGATGATGATTGGGCAAACAATTTACAAAAAATAATTGAATCAAAACAAAAGGGGAAATAAAAAATGGCAGAAAACAAAACACAGCAACCAACAGCTGAAGAGCTTGAAAGACAAGCCGATACGCTTTTAGAAGAAAGTGAAAAGAGCAACTCGTTAGATGATATTGAAAACGCGCCTGATGATATAGAGGGACTTCTTTCTGATCCCGATGTTTTAGAACGCGATTTTGATGAAGAGCCTACCGAAGATGAATTAAAGCTTGAAGAGGTGGATCTTGACAACCTTGAAGATGATAGCGCATTTGATAATATGTCGCTTGATGATCCCGTTAAGGTGTATCTGCGAGAAATAGGTCGTGTACCGCTACTTTCTTCAAAGGACGAAATTGCACTTGCCGTAAAGATTGCCGAGGGTGATGAATACGCTAAAAAGCGCCTTACCGAAGCGAATTTACGTCTGGTTGTAAGTATTGCTAAAAAGTATGTTGGACGTGGAATGTATTTTCTTGACCTTATTCAAGAGGGCAACGTTGGTTTAATTAAAGCAGTAGACAAATTTGACCATACAAAAGGCTTTAAATTTTCAACGTACGCTACTTGGTGGATACGACAGGCAATTACACGCGCTATAGCTGATCAGGCAAGAACCATTCGTATTCCTGTTCATATGGTAGAAACTATAAATCGTCTTAAAAAGGTGCAAAGTCAGTTGCTACACGAAAACGGTTACGAACCCAGTGAGGAGCTTATTGCCGAAAAGATGGAGCTGTCGGTTGAACGTGTGCGTGAAATTATGCGTGTAGCGCAAGAACCTGTTTCTATGGAAACACCAATTGGACCTGAGGAAGATTCGCGTTTGATGGACTTTATACGTGATGAAGATGCTTTGGCACCCGATGATGCGGCGCTTAAAACCATTACTAATGAGGATATAGACGCAGTTCTTCATACTCTTTCGGCACGTGAAGAGGCGGTAATTCGCCTGCGTTTTGGTTTAAAAGACGGCAGATGCCATACTTTAGAAGAGGTTGGTACTGAGTTTAACGTAACACGTGAGCGTATCCGTCAGATTGAGGCAAAGGCACTGCGTAAGCTTCGTCACCCCGTAAGAAGCAATAAATTTAAAGATAGATAAGAGGAATAAATTTAATGAAATTCACATATAAAACAAATGGGGTTTGTTCAAGAAGTATAGATATAGAAATTGAGGACAACATTATTAAAGATGTTTCGTTTTTGGGTGGATGTAACGGCAATTTAAAGGGTATTGGTGAACTGACAAAGGGTATGAATATTGATGATATTATTGAAAGACTTGAAAACATTAAATGCGGTTTTAAAAACACCTCTTGCCCAGCCCAACTTGCATTGGCACTAAAAAAATACAAAAACGAACAGTAGAAAAAAGGTGATTAAAGTGCTAACAGATGATTTAGATGTAAAAATTGCTGGTGACAAGCCCTCAGAGGATGTGCGCCGTAATAAAAATACACCTGTGCAGAATTCGTCTGTGAGTTCTGAACAGATAAAAGGCGCAAAAGCTGTGGGTAGAGCTGTGGCTAACAGCTTTATTGCTGATGCCGAAACCGAGGTTGACGAGGAATTTCGCGATTTTGATATGATTGTGCAAAGACGCTTGTTACTATCCTTTACTGCAACAGCAGGATTTGAGCAATATATAGGTGATGATACGCTTGATGGTATTGCGCAAAAGAGTTTTCTTGATACTATAAATAAACACAGTGCAGAGCTTTATAAAACCTCAAGCGATACAGGTGCATTTTCGTTTTATTATCTTGCATTTCGCAGAGGTAGCGAGGTTGAGCGCCGTATAGGACAGACCTTTGCTATGCTTTGCTCGCACGATGGTGACCCAATTTTTCAAGAGCTTGGCGAGGCGCTTTACTGCTGGTTTTTATCAGTGGTTCGAAAGGCTGTTAATGAGCATTTAAATTAACACATATAAAAATCCCCCGTTGCATACAATGGTGCAAGGGGGAATTTTTATGCCAAGTATTTATTTAAGTCCGTCCACGCAGGAATTTAATCCTTACATTATAGGCGGTAACGAGGAATATTATATGAATTTGATAGCCGACGCTATGGAGCCATACCTATATGCAAGCGGCATATCCTTTACACGTAATACGCCCGATATGACAGCCGCATCGTCTATAGCACAGTCAAATATGGGTAATTATGACCTGCATTTAGCGCTACACTCAAATGCTACAGGTAGCGGTGACGGTAGCCGTAGGGGCAGTGAGGTTTATTATTTTCCTACAAGCGAACGTGGTCGCCGAGCGGCAGAAATAATTGCCAATAACTTAAAGTTAATTTACCCATTACCCGAGCTTGTACGAACTGTACCAACAACCTCTCTCGGAGAGGTGCGTCGAACACGAGCGCCGAGTGTGCTGATTGAATTTGCATATCATGATAATTATGAAGATGCTGTTTGGATACGCGATAATATAGAGGCAATAGCCGCCAATGTTGTGGTTTCGCTTACCGATTATTTTGGCATTCCATTTGTGGTACCCACAACGTAATACGAATTAAAAACCAAGTACCTAATTTTATTAGGCGCTTGGTTTTTGTTATTATATTTATTTAGTTGTAGTTTGCACTTTCATAAACGCGTACGTAATCTACAATCATATCTGAATATTCACCAGGTTTAAGCAAAAGTTCGCCGGTACCCTCTTTGTTAACATGGGAGCTGATAAGCATATATCCCGGTGTATTGCAACCGTCTGAATCAGTCCAACGGTATGTTACCTGATCGTCAATTAAGAATATGAATTCTGTAGGTGTCCACTGGAGTGCAAATTTGTGGAATTTACCGTCGAAAATTTCAGGCATTTCAGGAGCCATAACACCGTGTCCATCTAAGCCATCGGTATATCCGTCCCAAAACAGAGCATGACGAGCCGCATTGCGATTA
Source organism: Acutalibacteraceae bacterium (assembly GCA_045591155.1). Classification (GTDB taxonomy): domain Bacteria; phylum Bacillota; class Clostridia; order Oscillospirales; family Acutalibacteraceae; genus UBA737. The sequence goes on from JAZNSJ010000025.1 coordinate 10,174, forward strand.
TAAAGTGTTTCAAATATATCGATTTCAACACCGTTTTTAGTTGAGTTGTCATCGGGAGCATTATCGTCATCCATATCACCGGCTAAAATCCAAAACGCGCCCCACATACCAGTTGTAAGGTGGGGGATAACACTCATTTCATAATACCCGTATCTGGATTCAAAGCATCCTTTTGTAGAAATAAGTGAAGCAGAATATGTAGGTTGACCGTATTTGTTTTTTTCATTTAATGCTTCTACACGATTTATAAGATGACCATTACCGTCTACAAACACGTTATCTTTAAGATAACCATAGCTGTGATTTTCTCTGCGTTCGGCATCAAGGCTTGTATCCCAAATATCGCCCCACACTTCAGTGTTAAGGGTGGTGCCTTCAAACTCGTCTTCGAAAATTAGTTTATAATTTGTTTCAAATTTAATTTTAAAGTCAAGCTTAATGCCCGAAAGTCGATGAACGGCAGTAAGGGTTGCTGATTTGTTTTTTGCTTTGTATTTTGCCGGAATGGTAATGATAAGTCCATCTATTTCAATATCTTTTGAATCACATACATAATCACATGAAACCTTTAGATCCTGCCCCTTATCATTTAAAACCTCAATAATTTCATATTGCGCATCACCGTTAGGAATGTCTTTATAGCACTTTAGGTTTACAGATTCAAGGCTTTTAAGACCGTACATTTTTTCAAAATCAATAGATGTGGTGTTTTGAGTGCTGTTTGTAGAACTATTGTTTGTAGAAGGAGTAGTGATATCACTGCTGTCAATATTACTGGTATATTGCTGTGATGAATCAACAGTGTCTATTGCTTCTGATGTGTAAAGTGCACCGGAAGCGTTTGATGAATATGTATTATTAAGTTTTCGGCATCCCGCAAGACTAAATATAAGTACAAAACAAAGGATTAAAGCAATAATTTTATTTGTGTACATAATAACTCCTTTATTCATTATTAAAACTTGAATAAACTCTAATATAATCCACAATCATATCTGAATATTCACCTGGTTTAAGCAAAAGTTCACCGGCATCTTTCGCATTAACGTGTGAGCTTATCAGCATATAACCAGGTACACCGCAGCCGCCTGCAGCTTCGGTTCGATAGGTTACGTTATCATCAACTAAAAAGATAAATTCAGTTGGTGTCCATTGAAGTGCAACCTTGTGAAACTTGCCGTCAAAAAGCTCGGGCATTTCGGGTGCGTAAGAGTGACATCCCTTGGTTTGATTGTTGTAGTATCCGTCCCAAAATAGAGCGTGTCGCATAGTGTTACGGTTTAGTAAAGATTCAAAAATATCTATTTCAATTCCGTTTTGACTTGTGTTATCGTCTGCTGCATGGGGGTCGCCCATATCACCAGCTAATATCCAAAAAGCGCCCCACATACCTGTTGTACGGTGTGGGATAAAGCTCATTTCATAGTAACCGTATTTTGATTCGAAACCACCCTTTGCCGAAACACAGGATGACGCAAAAATCGGGTTGCCGGCACTGTCTTTTTGGTCTAATGCTTCAACACGACATACAAGATGCCCATCGCCATCTAAAAACGCCCACTCTTTTTTAAATCCAAAGCTATAGTCATCACGCTTTTCAAGGGTTAGGTCGGTATCCCATATATCGCTCCATACATCAGTGTTAATGGTGTCGCCTTCAAATTCTTCTTCTAAAATAAGCTTGTAATTCTCATTAAACTCAATTTTAAAATCAAGTTTAATACCAGATAAGCGATGTGTTGCGGTAAGAGCAACAGACTTGTTTTTAGATTTATATTTATATGGTATATTTATGATAAAATTATCGACTTCTATATTTTTGTTTGCACAAGTGAAATCGCAGGCAGATAAGAGATTTTCTCCTTTATCATTTAAAACTGCTGTTATTTCGTACTGTGCATCGCCATTAGGTACGTTTTTATAACATTTATATTCAACCGACTCGAGACTTTTAAGTCCGTACATTTTTTCAAAATCAATCGATTGAGATATTAGCGCTTCTTGAGAAGAGGAAATATTGTTGCTGTTTTGCTTACATCCTATGGTACAAAACATTAGTAAAAAGCTTAAAATTAAACAACATATTATTTTAATCATTTTCTTCACCTTGTACAGTTTTATTAATAATACTTGATTTTATAATACCCCAAATCATCAAAACCGCTAATGCTAAAAACACAATAACACCTATAATTATTAGCGTTGAAGGTATGGTGTAATCAGGGGTATCAAATGCTTTTTCTTGTAAAGAAAAACTTTTAAAAGCGGTTATTATTTCGTTAGATGTATCTTCACCTCCATTATAGCCCGCAAAATAAAAGGTTTTGCTGTTGCATATTGTTATGTAATGTGTCACGGTATAAACACCGCCGCTGTCTTTACGTACATTCTTAACACAGATAAATTTTCTACCGTTGTTTAAAATAATATCGGCGTTGTTTTCGCCATCCTCGCATACGGCGTTAACAAATTCAGACAGTACTTCGTCGCTCAAGTTTGATATGTCGCCCGCTGCAGATGAAAAGTTATCGGTAAATACTGACAACTTTATCTGCGATTTGTTGTCATCAGACACGGCAAGATATATAAGCCCGTTTTGATTAAAGTAGGCGTTAAGCTCATCGGTAGACATATTAAGTTTTTGTGATATTACACTTAAATCATCACCGTATTGTGCCGATGTAAAATTGCTAGTTGGCGATATTGTATACTCGTATCCATTAGCATTAACGGTAATAGCAAAAAGCGCAATAAGAATTAAAGCTACGGTTAAAATGCGGTATTTCAAAAAATCACCTAAATTATATTATTTTGTCGCTTTGCAGCGGTAAGTGTGTTTTGCATTAAAGTTGCTATAGTCATAGGTCCTACGCCACCAGGTACTGGGGTGATGTATGACGCTTTTTGCGATACGGCGGCAAAATCTACGTCGCCACAAAGCTTTCCATCGGCACGGTTCATACCAACGTCAATTACAACAGCGCCGTCTTTTACCATATCGGCGGTAACAAAGTTTGCGCGTCCTACAGCAGCTACCAGAATATCGGCCTTTTTGGTTACCTCGGCAAGATTTTTTGTTCTTGAATGAGCAATTGTAACAGTACCGTTTTTATGAAGCAGTAGCATACCCATAGGCTTGCCCACAATATTTGAGCGGCCGATAACCACACACTCTTTACCGCAAACGTCAATGTTATAGTATGATAGCATTTCCATAACACCTGCGGGCGTGCAGGGTAGAAAATCGTAGTCACCAATCATTATTCTACCAACATTTACAGGGTGAAAAGCATCAACGTCTTTATTGGGGTCAATAGCCTCTATAACCACCTTTTCGTCAAGACCGCGTGGCAGCGGCAACTGGCAAAGTATACCGTTTACGCTATTGTCACGGTTTAGCTTATTAACAAGCGCTAAAAGCTCGTCTTGTGTGGTGGTTTCGGGCAATAGGTACTCTTTTGAAATAATGCCAAGGCTTTCGCAAGCCTTTTTTTTGTTGGCAACATATATCTGTGAAGCGGGGTCGCTGCCTACAAGAATTACAGCAAGGTATATGCTGATACCTTTTTTATTAAGTTCTTTAACTTCATTAGCTACACGGTCTTTTACCGCTGCTGATACTAATTTGCCGTCTATAATATTACTCATTTGTCTCATCCTCTTGTAATGTGTTTTCTTGTGTTGTAGGGTCTGCGTATTCGTCAGCGAACATTTCAATATAGTTATTATCGGTAACTGCAGCTTTTTGTTTTTTGTTTATTACGATAAGAGTGATAGCCGCAGATAAACAAATTAAAATTGATACTAATACTGATATTCTTATATTACCAAGCATAAGACTGTCGGTGCGTAGGTTTTCGACTATTGAGCGTTCAAAACCGTACCATACGCAATATAAAAGTGTTATTTGACCGCTGAATTTACGTTTTTTAGAAAAATGGTTAAGAATAAAGAAACCTGCTATGCACCAAATTGATTCATAAAGGAAGCAGGGGTGAACAAGACCTTCACCCATTTCGGCAATTGTGCGGTTGCTTTGCATACCCCACCAGCTGCTACCTGTAAAGGCGCCGTATGCCTCTTGATTTACAAAGTTGCCCCAACGGCCGACGCCTTGTCCTATTAAAAATGCTGTAGCAGCAAGGTCAAACATATCTAATATTTTTATCTTTTTTATTTTACACATAACAGCACCGCAAGCAAATGCGCCTATAACTGCGCCATAAATAGCAATACCTGAAAAACCCTCTCCACTTCCAAAACCAAAAAAGTCAGCAAAGCTTGTTAACTTTACACCGTCAAAGATAACGTAGTAGATTCTGGCACAAAGAATTGACACTGGTGTTGTAACAATAACTACGTCAAGCATTTTATCGGTGTTTACTCCATAACGCTCGGCATTTTTCATACCGTAAATGATAGCAAGCATAAAGCCCAAAGCAATAATAATGCCGTACCAATAAATAGACCATCCACTGCCTATAGGTAGTGTAAAAGCAACGGGATTAAGGGTAAGATTTATACCAAAAATGGTAACATCATAACTCATTCTTTACTCCTCCAACGGTTTAATAACAGATAAAACTGCATTTTCTTCACAAAAAACGTCAAAACGCTTCATAACATCATCATAGCTTACTGATTTTACCATTTTAATTTCATCAAAAAGGCTATAGCCACACATGGCACATTCGGTAAGGCTCATAGCAAGGTTTTCTACACTATTAAAGCGGCGTACCATATCACCGTACATACCGCATTTAACGGCAGAAAATAATTTTTTGCTAACACCCTCTTCGCGAAGACGATTAATTTCTGCTTTGATTTCGGCAGCTACGCGCTCGGGGTCACACGATTCACCCTCAAAAATTATAGCAGCATAGCCGTTACCGTTAAAGTATTCGCAGTCAAAATCATCGTTGATAAGCCCCTCGTTCATAAGACGAGCATACAAGGGTGAAGTGTCACCGCATATAATTTGAAGCAATAAATCCACACAAATTTTACTTTTAAGGCGACGATATGGAGTGGTAATTTTTTGCTTAAAACCAAGGCAAAAAATTGGGGTGTTTACAGCAAGCTGCTGTTCAACATATGGTTTAACAATTGTTTGTGGCTCTTGGAATTCGCCACGGGTAATTTCTACTGGCACACGATCTATAATTGATTTTTCGATTTGCTTTAATGCTTTATCGGTATCAATATTACCAACAAGGCAAATAAACATATTTGCAGGGTTATAAAAGGTTTCGTAGCATTTGTAAAGCAGTGGAGCATCGATTTGCGCTATAGATTCTACTGTGCCTGCAATGTCAATACCAACTGGGTGGTTATGGTACATAGCCTTTAGCAAATTAAACATAACTCGCCAGCCAGGGTTGTCGTCATACATACGGATTTCTTGACCAATAATGCCTTGTTCTTTTTGTACATTTTCGGGTGTAAAGTAGGGGGACTGAACAAAGGACAGCAATATATCAAGATTTTCATAGAAATTATCGCTGCAAGAAAACAGGTAGCAGGTGCGGTCAAAAGATGTAAATGCATTGGCGCTGGCGCCTGTTTTGGCATATTTTGAAAAAGCGTCGCCGTCTTCACCCTCAAAAAGCTTATGTTCAAGATAATGTGCAATACCCTCGGGTACGGTTGTAGTTTTGCCGCCGTCTTTTGAAAACTTAGTGTCAATAGAGCCGTAGCGAGTGCCATAGATAGCATAGCTTGATGAATACTGAGGCTTTTCCATAATATAAATTTCAAGGCCACTGGGTAATTGAACTTTTACATAGCTTTCATCGCCAAAGCCTTCAAAAATTTGTTTTTTCATTATGCGTTACCCTCCTTATCATCGGGTAAAAGTTTATATACAGTGTGAAGTTTTACGCCACGGGCTGCGTAAACCACATCGTTGCGGGTTACATTGCGAATATAATCGGCCGCTTCTTCGGGGGATAGTAGCCTATCTTTGACAATTTTTAATGAATACCATGCATCAAGCAAACCTTGTGAATCGTTGTAGGACTTAAATGAGTCGGTAATGCTTTTTATTGAGGAGTCAAATTCCTCGTCAGTAAATAAATTTTGCTTAATTATACCGAGCTGATTTAAAATTTCTTTCTCTGCTTTGTCGGCGTTTTCTTTTTCAATTCCACTATCAACCGTAATAAGACCCTTTGATTTTACCGAGCTTGAAGCGCAGTAATAACAAAGGCTGTATTTTTCACGAACGTTGGTAAAGAGTCGTGAGTAGGGACCACCACCAAAAATATCACACATAACGGTAAGCGCTGCGGCGGTTTTCTCGTCACCATAAAGTTCGCTGGAAAATCCCATACACAGCTTACCTTGGGCAATATCCATTTTTTCAATAACGGTGTTAGGTTTTTGAACAGCCTTTGTAGGTTCGCTTTGTGTGCAATCAGCTATATCTTGTCTTGTTATACCGTTAAGTTTTTCTGAAATACCGTCAAAAAGACCTTGAGGCATACTGCGCGAAATAACGTTAACGCGCAAAAACGCACAAGAAAGTAACCTTTTCCAAGCTGTATAAAGCGACTCACCTGTGATTTTTTCTACAGACTCCTCAGTGCCGCATTTTGCCACACCGTAAGGCTGGCCTTTATACATTTCTTCGATAAGGCGTTTTTTAGCATATACACGTTTTTGCGCCAAATCGCCACGGATATGTTCAATTGCCTTGCGTTTTTCACGGGCAACGTCATCTTCACAAAATGCTCCATTTTCTGCTTTAGGCTCAAAAACAAGCTGGGTAAGTAGCTTAGTAGCGCTATCGCAAAGGGTTTCACCATCAAGAGCAAAACGGTCATCTATAGTAGATATTGCAATTTTAAGTAGCTGATAGTCGCCAACCTTTTCGGCAGAAGCCGAAAGATTTGCGCCGTAAAGCTTTGCAAGCTTAAAGTTAAGCGCTGAAAAATTTGGGTATTCTTTGCTACAGGTAGTCATTACAAAGGGTAGCAGAGCATATTCGGCGGCAGTTTCGTCTGACAACGGCACGTAAAAATTAAAGGACACAAGGGTGGTGTTAAAACGATTATTTTTAATAAAAACGCCCTCAGCTCCGTTTGAAAGCTGTGTGATTTTAGCAGACATTTTATTCCTCCTAAAAAATCATATATTTATATCAAAGTTTTTTAACATAAGTGACAATTCGCAAACGGGAAGACCCACTACATTAAAGTAGTCGCCAACTATTTTACTTACAAATTTTGAGCCACGCCCCTGAATGCCATACGAGCCTGCTTTGTCCATAGGCTCACCGGTTTTAATGTAAGCAGTGATTTCCTCGTCGGTAATATCACGGAAGGTAACGGCGGTTGTAATAACACGGGTTTCGTGCTTGTCGCCGCTTAGCACCGTAACAGCGGTATGAACTTTGTGGGTATTTCCTGATAGACTCTTTAGCATATTAAATGCATCAAGTTTGTCTTTTGGCTTGCCCATCACTCTACCGTTAAACTCAACGACTGTATCGGCTGAAATTATAACAGTATTGCCGTAGGTATTGTTGGCAACAGCAAGCGCTTTTTCGTAGCTTATACGCGCAACCTCGTCGGTTACGGCAAGCGACGGGTTCATAGTTTCATCAATATCAGCAGTGATAATCTCAAAGTCTAAATCGAGCAATGACAGAAGTTCTTTTCTGCGGGGCGATTTAGAGGCTAAAACAATATTCATACAAACATTTTCCCACTTTAATTTATATTTAATATATAATAACATATGTTGGAACTTTTTGCAATGGTTAGATTGCCAATATTTCTCTTGTAATTATCAATATATTGTGCTATAATTAGTCATAATTATGTATATAGGTGGTTGTTAGTATGAAATGTCCTTTTTGCGGTTATGAAGAAAGTAAGGTAATTGATTCTCGCCCTACTGATGAAGGCGAGCGTATTCGTCGCCGTCGCGAGTGCCTTGAGTGCGGCAAACGCTTTACTACTTACGAAATGATTGAAAGTCTTCCTATAATAGTTATTAAAAAAGACGGCTCACGAGAGACCTTTGATCGTCAAAAGCTTCTTACAGGTATGCTTCGTGCTTGCGAAAAGCGCCCTGTATCAATTGAGATGCTTGACCGCGCAATCAGCGATATTGAAACCGTTATTCAAAATTCCCTTGACCGTGAGGTTAGCAGTGACAAAATAGGTGAGCTTGTTATGGACAAGCTAAAGGGAATTGACGAGGTAGCATACGTTCGTTTTGCATCGGTTTACCGTCAGTTTAAGGATATTAATACATTTATGAACGAGCTTAATAAACTGCTTAGAAAATAGGAGATATTTTTTAATGGACAATCGCGAATTATTGGCAGAACTTTTATTGCCGAACATAGATAAAACACCCGATTATTATGAGACTTTGTACCCTGAACGTAATCTACCTGAGGGTGCACGTGTTGTACGTGTGGCACCGTCACCTACAGGTTATTTGCATTTGGGTGTGCTGTTTACTTCGCTTGTAAACCGCATTACAGCTACATCTTCGGGCGGTGTGTTTTTTACACGTATTGAAGATACCGATAAAAAGCGTGAGGTAGTAGGCGGTATTGAGGATATTATTGATGGACTCAACCGTTTTGGCATTACAATTGACGAGGGCTTTATAAGTGGTACTAAACAAAAGGGTGAGTATGGTCCATATCAGCAAAGTAAACGAGCCGAAATTTACCAAACCTATGTTAAAGACCTTATCAAAAAAGGCTTTGCATATCCTTGTTTTTGTACAGCCGAGGATTTAGAGGCGGTACGCAAGGTTCAAGAAGAAAATAAAATACGCACAGGCTATCACGGCGAATATGCTAAACATCGCGATATAACCTACGAAGAAGCCAAAGCGCTTATTGATGAGGGTAAGCCCTTTGTTGTGCGTTTACGTTCCCCAGGTAGCGAGGAAAATCGCATAACTTTTGAGGATACTATAAAGGGCAAGATAGAAATGCCCGAAAATGATGAGGATTTTGTACTACTTAAATCTGACGGTATACCCACCTACCACTTTGCACACGCTATTGACGACCACCTTATGCACACAACACACGTGCTTCGCGGTGACGAGTGGATTTCTTCGGTGCCAAAGCATATACAGCTATTTAAATTGCTTGGATTTAAGGTGCCGAAATTTGGTCACGTTTCGCCAATTATGAAACTTGATAATGGCGCAAAACGTAAGATTTCTAAGCGTAAGGATCCCGAGGCTGCAGTGCATTTCTTTGCAGAGCAGGGATATGAGGCAATTTGCGTTATAGAATATCTTATGACAATTGCGGCATCCGATTTTGAGGATTGGCGTCGCGCTAATCCCGATGCCGATTATCGTACCTTTAAGTTTAATCTTAAAAAGATGTCGGTGTCAGGCGCGCTCTTTGACGAAAACAAACTTAACGACGTTAGTAAAACAAAAATTGCCGCTATGAAGAGTGGCGAGGTTTATGAGCGTCTTACCGCTTGGGCAAAAGAATTTGACGGCGAGTTTTACGATATGCTCGTACGCGACCCCGATTTTACCAAAGCAATGCTTGCTATTGACCGTGACGACGCTAAAAAGCCGCGTAAGGATTTGGCAAAGTGGAGTGAAGCAAAAGAGTATTTTGCGTTTTTCTTTAACGAGCTTTATACACCAAACCACAGATTGCCCGAAAATATTAAAGCCGAGGATGCAAAGGCATTCTTTACAGAGTATAAAAAGGTTTATGATGCGGCCGACGACCGACAGGGTTGGTTTGACAAGATTAAGTTGGTAGCACCAATACTTGGTTTTGCCGCTGAAACAAAGGAATATAAGGCAAATCCAGATGCGTTTAAGGGCAGTGCAGGT
>JAZNSJ010000026.1:0-2440 GCA_045591155.1 Acutalibacteraceae bacterium
GGTCTTGTTACAGTTGTTATAGATTGGTCATAACTATCCTCACAGCTTATTAAAACATCCTTTGTAATTACAATTTCATCATTAGATATTTTTGCAGCAATATTTACGTATTTAAAGCTCACAAACAAAAGAACAAATACCGACACTAATAAAACTAATATGTTTTCTATGTAAGTTAGTTCAAAGTTATACATTACAAAAATCTCTACAATAACAACAAAAAGCATAAGTATCATCGGGAACATATATTTGCAAGTAGCTATGTTTTTCGCATCTTTCATTATCGTTTCTTTTGTTAAAATTTCTTTTCTATTTTCTTCTTTCATAGAATTCACCTCTTATTTCAATTATACAAACAGCTAAAACAAAAAACAAGACCCTACTTTTGAAGTAAAGTCTTGTTAAAATTTTTATTAGTAAAGTATCTTACCCTCAGCAACCTTACGAAGATGCTCGCCGTAAGGTGACTTGCCGTATTTTTCAGCCGATTCGATAAGTTTTTCGCGGCTTATCCAGCCGTTTTTGTAAGCAATTTCTTCAACTGCCGAAATCTGAATACCCTGACGGTTTTCAATAACCTTTACAAACTCAGTAGCTTCAGCCAAAGCATCCATTGTGCCAGTGTCAAGCCATGCATAGCCACGGCCCAAAGTTACAACGTTTAGTGTATCGTCTTCAAGATAAAGCTTGTTAAGGTCGGTAATTTCAAGCTCGCCACGAGCAGAAGGTTTTACCTTTTTAGCCATTTCAACAACGCGATTGTCATAGAAATAAAGACCTGTTACACAGTAGTTTGATTTTGGATTCTTTGGTTTTTCTTCCAAAGATATTGCCTTACCGTTTTCATCAAACTCTACTATACCAAAACGCTCGGGATCATCAACATAATAGCCAAATACCGTAGCACCCGTCTCACGCGCTGCTGCCTCGCGAAGATGCTTTTTGAGCCCGCTACCGTAGAAAATATTGTCACCTAGTACCATTGCGCAGCTATCGCCGTCGATAAATTCTTCACCAATAAGAAACGCTTGAGCCAAACCATCTGGTGAGGGCTGCTCTGCATAAGAAAGATTTATGCCATAGCGTGAGCCGTCACCCAAAAGGCGCTCAAAGTTAGGTAGATCGGTAGGTGTAGAGATAATAAGAATATCACGAATACCTGCGAGCATCAAAGTTGACAGTGGATAATAAATCATCGGCTTGTCATATACGGGAAGAAGCTGTTTAGAGGTTACCATAGTAAGCGGATAAAGACGTGTTCCGCTACCGCCTGCAAGAATAATACCTTTCATTTTTAAAACTCCTTTTTATTTAACAATTATATCAATGCCGTTTATTTGGACATCATTTACAGGTTTGTCAGCCGCACCAACTTGTACATTAGCAATAGCGTCTACTACATCCATACCATTAACTACCTGTCCGAATACCGTGTGACGAAAATCAAGCCATGGTGTACCGCCCAGCTGCGAATAAGCCTCGGTAATCTCGGGCGGAAAACCATTGTCGGCAAGGTCCTTCATTTGCTCTAGCATATTTGCGGGCACCTCGTTTGCCTGCACAATAAAAAACTGACTACCGTTTGTATTTGGACCTGCGTTTGCCATACAAAGCGCGCCGCGCAAATTATGTAATTCGGGTGTAAACTCGTCCTCAAAAGAGCGACCCCATATAGATTCGCCACCCATACCAGTACCGGTTGGGTCACCGCCCTGAATCATAAAATCCTTTATTACACGGTGAAAAATTATTCCGTTATAATAATCACTTTTAGCGTGTGTTGTAAAATTTTCAACCGCTTTGGGCGCATGCTCAGGAAACAACTTAATCTCTATGTCACCCATATTGGTATGCATCACCGCAACCATATCACCGCTTTTTACGGCTTGTAATTGTAAGCACGACATAATATTACCTCTTTTTTGTAATTTATTTATATTTTAACAGTATTTTACTAAAGTTTCAATAGTTAATTTTAAATTTGTTTTTTTATTGCAATTTAATTTATGTTATTATATAATTAATGCATCATTATATTAAGTAGGTGTTTTTGTGAACTTATATAAAATTAACGACAAATACAATAAAACCATCAGCACCCTGTCTCGTGCTTTTGGCATACCTGAAAACGATGTAAAGGATGCTATAGTGCGTTCGTATGTTACCGACTGCGATGAAACCAACAATCGTCTGCGCCGCGTATTTTGCAAAGCTGCTCGTGGCGAAAAGATAACCATTGCAGGTATTGGCGGCTCTATTACCGAAGGCGCACACGCAAAAACTTGGGGAGATGTTGGCAACAACGCCACAGAATTTACCGAACAATTAGACGGCGAAAAGTGTTGGTTCCAGCGAGTTACCGATTGGTTTACAGGTCAATTCCCCCAAACTCCTATTGAAAGTATAAACGCAGGTATAGGCGCTACTCCGTCTTTTTTGG
>JAZNSJ010000027.1:0-5688 GCA_045591155.1 Acutalibacteraceae bacterium
GTGGTACCATAAGATGTATAGCCGACGGTATATTTGTAAGCGTGATAACGTCCTTGCCTTTTGAAAATTCACCGTCAAGTGTCCACGGCATATTTGCGCCACCTGTAACGGTAATCTCATTTGTGTGGAAAAATTCGATACCGTCTCGAGATAGATCTTTTCTTAAAATGCCGTCAACAATCGACTGAAATTGCAAAATAGTGGTTGGATTTTTTATAAGCAAAACTTCGAATTTGCCGTCGTTTAACTTTACTACCGAGTCGTTAAATTTTACAATTCCGCCAACTGACATAGAGTTAGATACTGCGCCAAATAAAAAATCATCTTCAATTTCGCGGTCTTTACAGCTAAACTTAAGGTGAATGGGTTTTATGTTACTAAGACTTTTAATACCTTCAAAAAAATATGCTGCTTGGCCTAATACGTTTTTAACTTCCTGTGGCGCTGAATATGAGGCTTCGGTAAAAGCACCAAAAGACGCAGTATAGGAAAAGTATTTATCATCAAACTTACCTATGTCAAGGTCAATATCTACACCCGTTATAATATCACTTGCGGCAATAGCAGTATTGCGTGAGATTTTAAGCCCAGAAGACCATTCATTAAGTGTTCCGTAAGGAATATAACCCAATGTGCATTTAAGACCCTTACGCATAACGCCTGTTATAACCTCGTTAAGCGTACCATCACCTCCGCATACAACAATTCGGTCGTACTCATCATTAGTTAATGATTGCGCTTTGAGAGTAGCATCGCCCTGTCGCTTGGTGGGGTAAACGGTTACCTCAAAATCCGCGTCAGAAAAGATTTGAATTATTTTTAATAGGTCATTTTTAATTTTTGCTTTACCTGAACGGGGATTTGTTATGATAAGAAGTTTTTTATTTTTCATATATAAAACCTCCAACTTGCAAATTATTTGTAGTTTATGGGTAGTGTTGCTGTTGCGTTAAGTGATGCGTCGGCGATATTGCCTGATTGATATTCGTAATAGCCTTGTACACCAACCATAGCGGCATTGTCACCGCAATATTTAAGGTGTGGATAATACAATTTTATGCCACGCTTATCACATTCGGTCTGCATTCTTGTGCGAAGCTCTGAGTTAGCCGAAACACCGCCTGCAAGCACCAGAGTTGTATAACCTTTACTTTCTACTGCCGACAAGGTTTTTGAAATAAGAATGTCACAAACCTTTTGTCTTATTGTAGCAGCAAGCACGGGGGTATCAATTTGCTCGCCCTTTTGATTTTTGTTGTGAACAAGATTTACAACCGCCGTTTTAAGCCCCGAAAAACTAAAATCAAACGGATTTTCGGTGTGCGGTGTAGGTAGAGAATATTTTTGTGTATCAGATACGGTTGCGATTTTATCCAGATTAACGCCGCCTGGGTACGAAAGACCCAGCGCACGAGCGGTTTTGTCAAAGCATTCTCCTGCGGCATCGTCGGTGGTGCGACCTATGGGATTAAAGTTTGTATAATCGGTAACCTCGGTAATAATGGTATTACCACCTGATACCGTAAGACACATAAAGGGCGGCTTTAATTGTGGGGCATCAATGTAGTTTGCCGCAATGTGCGAACGTAGATGATGCACGGGAATGAGCGGCACACCAAGCGAATAGGAAAGCCCCTTGGCAAAGTTAACGCCCACAAGCAGTGCGCCGATAAGACCGGGCGCAAATGTAACCGCTATGGCATCAATATCGCTGTATGTAATTCCTGCCACCGATAAGGCCTCGTTACATACCTGACTTATAGCCTCGGTATGTCTTCGTGAAGCAATTTCGGGCACCACACCGCCATAAATTTTATGCTCGGCAATTTGTGTAGAAATTATGTTTGAAAGTATTTTGCGTTCATCGGTTATAGCTACCGATGTTTCGTCACAAGACGATTCAATTGCTAAAATTATCATTAAATCACCAGTAAATTCAAATGAAGTTTCTTGTCATAATAAAGGCATCCTCTGTAGGATTGGTATAAAAGCGTTTGCGCGTTCCTACAATCTTAAAGTCAAAGCTTTTATATAGCGAAATGGCAGCATCGTTTGATACGCGTACTTCCAGAGATATAAAATCAAGCTCGTGGTGGCTTTCATTAATTGTAAAGTCTAGTATTTTTTTACCTATGCCTTGGCGGCGGTAGGTGGGAAGCACAGCAACATTTGTTACATATCCCTCGCCTACTATTTTTGAAAGTCCAATATATCCTGCGATACTGTTACCTACTTGCGCTACATAAAAAACGGTTCCTGCCGCCATTGATTCGCGTATAGCGTTTTCGCTCCAAGGAGTAGAAAAGCAAAGTTTTTCAATGTTTGCAATATCTGATATGTCATTGGGTGTTGCAAGCCTTACTTTAATTCCGTTAAAAAAATTATTTTCTATAAGACTGTCAATACCTGAAAAAATACTATCGCGACAGTTTCTATAGGTGCTTATATCACAACCAAACGGATCGGTAATACCATCGCTTAAAACATATATTTTTTGTTGGTTTACGCCTAGTTTAAGCAGAAGTTGTTTGTGCGACTCGGTCATACAAATTATAAAATTCGCTTTAGCTACATCATCTGCTGTAATACTTTTTGAAATATGAGCGGTAATATCAATACCTGCTTCGCGCATAACTGCAACAGAATTAGGGTTGGCTGCTTCCCCGTCGCTAAAGCCGCGACTAAAAACATTAACGTTATCTAAATTTTTAGATTTTAAATAATACTCTGCCATAGGACTGCGACAGGTATTGCCGGTGCATACAAAAATTATATTCATTATCCCTTTGCCTCAAGCCAATTTTTGCCGCTGTGGGCATCTACCTTTAATTGAACTGCAAGATTTGCTGCAGCAGACATTTCATCCTCCAATATTTTACAAACCGCATCTTTATCTTTTTCTTCACATTCAACAATAAGTTCATCGTGAACCTGTAAGATAAGATGAGCCGTAGGAAGTTCTTTTTGCAATCGGTCGCTTACTCTTATCATAGCAATTTTTATAATATCTGCCGCGGTGCCTTGTATTGGTGCGTTTCGAGCCACTCTCTCACCAAAGGCCCGTAGCATACCGTTAGAGGATGAAAGCTCGGGCAGATAACGTCGACGGCCAAACAGGGTAGTTACATATCCGTCTGATTTGGCTTTTGATATAGTATTTTCCATATAAGCGGCAATACCCTTATAGGTATCAAGATAGTTCTTGATGTAGGTGTCGGCTTCCTTACGGCTTACACCAATATCCTTTGAAAGCGAAAATGCGCCTATGCCATAAACTATACCAAAGTTAACGGCTTTTGCGCGGCTACGCATTACAGGCAACACCATATCAACAGGAATATTAAATACCTGTGAGGCTGTTACGGTGTGAATATCGGTGTCACTATTAAAGGCATCTATCATAACGCTGTCGTTTGCCATAGAGGCAAGCACACGCAATTCAATTTGTGAGTAGTCAGCATCGCAAAGGGTGTAACCATTTTGCGCTGTAAAGAATTTACGCAGTATTTTGCCCTCTTCGGTACGTACAGGTATGTTTTGTAAATTAGGCTCAAGAGAACTGATGCGACCTGTTCTTGCTTCGGTTTGATTGAAGGTAGAGTGAATTCTACCGTCTTGGCTTTTGCAGTTTAGCAATCCGTCACAGTAGGTGGATTTTAATTTTGCAAGCTGTCTGTATTGCAAAATTAAATCAACAATAGGGAAATCGTAACGCAATTCCTCAAGCACTTCAGCATTTGTGCTAAAGCCACTTTTGGTCTTCTTTTTTGCAGGAAGTCCTAACTTTACAAATAAAATCTGACCTAACTGTTTTGGTGAATTAAGATTAAACTCTTCACCCGCAAGGTTATATATTTCATCTGTTAATTCGTCAATTCGCGACTGTAGATGCCTCGAATGTTCTTGCAGTCCGTTAAAATCCGCAAGAAAACCTATAAGTTCCATATTTGCAAGAACCTTTGCTAAGGGGACTTCGATGTTATAAAGCAGTTCTAGTTGCCCACTATCTTCAAGTGATTTTGTAAGTGAGTTGCAACAAGATGTAAATTTAACTGCATTTAATAAAAAAGCGTCATCACAGTTTTCTATCTGTACTGATGTTCCATACTCTGCAATAATACGAGCTAAAGAGTAGTCTGATGCCGATGGGTTGCATAGGTATGCCGCTAACATAGCATCAAATTTTACTGATTTTATGCTTTGATATTTTTTGTAAAGATTTTTATAGTCGTAAACGCGTTTGGTTATATATTCGTTTTCTAAAACAAGTAAAAGTTCAAGGTCATTAAGTTTGCATACAAAATTTCCGCTTACAGCAGCAGCGCCGTTTTCACCAATATAAACATCAACATTTTCTTTAATGTCTGCGGCGATACCAATTTTAAAGCAGGCATCAACCGTATTTTTTTGGGTGCTAACTGTAGCAACTGGGGAAATACCCATCTTTTCCATTAGCTTAAAAAACTCAAGGCGTGTCATAAGGAGGGCAAGAGCATTTTGATCGCCACCTGTAATTTTATAACTGCCAATGTCGGTATTAATGGGTGCTTCCTTGCTTATGGTGCCAAGTGTGCGGCTTAAAAAGGCATTTTCCTTACCGTTAGCAAGTTTGAGCTTTACACCGTCTTTTATATCAAGGTTATCTAAATTCTCATAGATATAATCAATACTGTGAAATTTAGTTATAAGGTCGGTTGCGGTCTTTTGACCAACACCTGTAACACCGGGAATATTATCTGACGAATCGCCCATAAGAGATTTAAGCTCAATCATTTCTTTTGGAGTCAGCCCATAATCATCAAACAGCTTTTCTTTGGTATAATCGGTGATTTCAGGGTGCCCCATTTTTGTTACGGTAAGTAGCACGCGAGTGGTGTCGGACACCAATTGTAAAGAATCGCGGTCACCGGTTGCTATTACACAACTGTTTCCGCTTTCATCTGCGCTTTGTGCTAAAGTGCCCAAAATATCGTCAGCCTCATAACCTTCACATTCAATATAACTGTATCCTGCAAGGGTTAACCATTCTTTTAAAATAGGAAATTGTGCGCGCAATTCATCGGGCATGGCGTGGCGGCCAGCCTTATAAGAATCATACATTTTATGGCGAAAGGTTGGTGCTTTAAGGTCAAAGGCAACTGCTACACAGTCAGGATTTTCTTTTTCAATCAAGCGATTTAAAATATTTATAAAACCGTATACGGCGTTAGTGTAGGTTCCGTCTTTGGTAGAAAGCAGTTTTATGCCGTAAAAAGCACGGTTTATTATACTGTTTCCGTCTATTGCAAGCAGTTTCAAAGCACCATTTCTCCTTATAATATATAATTATAATTATTATAACATCTAAATATCAATTTGTCATCATTAAATTTAAAAAATTGACAGAAAGTTTATTTTCTTGTATAATCGTTTTGCTATGAAGATAAAAGATATTGAAATTAATGGATTTGCGGCTCTTGCCCCAATGGCTGGTGTTGCCGATAGGGCTATGAGAGAAATATGTGCGCAGCATGGTGCTGGGTTTACCGTAGGTGAGCTCACAAGCGCCCGCGGCGTTATGCAGGGCGATAAAAAATCGGCTCGACTTTTACAGTGTTTTACCACCAATGCAGTATGTGCATCACAGCTTTTTGGCCGCGACCCCGAAATAATGGCGCAGGCAGCTATAAAGGCTCAAGAATTTAATGC
>JAZNSJ010000028.1:0-5742 GCA_045591155.1 Acutalibacteraceae bacterium
ATTTTTTTATCTGCTATAACATAACACAAATCGGTATAGCCGTAGGTATTTTGTTCTTTACAAATTTAGCGCATACATATATAATATATAAGAAGGTTAAATAAAGGGGGCTATAAATAATGAACTATACACTAAACACAACGGTTTTTGGTAATACCTTTGCAGTGCCCAGTATAGTTGCGGACAAGTATCTAAAAATAGCTACCCCCACACAGCTTAAGGTTTTGCTTTACTTTATGCGGAATATATCAGACGGTATTAACCCCCAAATAATTGCCCAAGTGTTATCACTACCTTTGGCAGAAATAGAAGATGCGCTGTTGTTTTGGTCGCAGTGCGGGGTTTTAAATTCTGAACAGCCTAAAGAAACCGAGCAAAAATCGGTTATAATAAATGCCTCTATGCCATCACGCGCCGATGTAATAAAGCGTGGGCTCGAGGACGAAAGCCTTATGTTTTTACTGCGCGAAGCACAACTTAAATTTGGTAGAAACCTAAAACAAAATGAAAGTCAGTTGCTCGTAGCTCTTTATGATGATTACGGTATGGATGTATCGGTTATACTTTTGCTTTTGGGCTATGCTGTAAGCGAGGGAAAATGTAACCTTTCTTTTGTAAAAAAGACCGCAGCCGTGTGGTTAAATGCGGGCGTTGAAACGGTTGTAGATGCCGAGCGCATTATTGCCGAGGCGGTAAAGGAAGAGCTTGCTTGGCAGATTGTTCGCAATGCCTGTGGTATAGAAAAGCGAAAACCAAGCACAAAAGAGCTTGAATACAGCGCACTTTGGATAAATGAGTATAACTTTGGCGCCGATATGATAAAATCGGCTTATGATATATGCATAGACGCCAACGCAAAGCTAAGTATGGCATATATAGCCAAAATTTTAGAGCGTTGGCACAAGGACGGGGTTACTACTCCTGCCGATATTATTGCAAAAAAGCAACAACCCAAAGCACAAAAGGGTAAAGTAGCAAAGACTGATTACGCAGGGTACGATTTAAGCAAGTTTGAACAAATGCTGAATGACAAGGTTAACGGAAAGGGGTAGCAGAAAATGACACGTGAGCAAAGCTATGCAAAGGCTTTCGAAAAACAAAAAGAAGTTTTATCGCATAAAAAAGCAGTGTTTGAGGCTGCTATTCAAAATTTATCACAGCAAAACCCAGAGTTTTATCATATAAATCAACGGCTGTCACAGTTAGGCGCTAGCCTTGCAATAACCGCAATTTCGGGCGATACGGTATCTCTTGCTAAAATGCAAGATGAAATGACCGAACTTTCACATAAGCGCGGAGATATTTTAAGCGAGGCTGGTATTACCGATATAAAATATAACTGTGATGCCTGCCGTGACACAGGATATATAAACGGTAAAATTTGTAACTGTATACACAACAGCGCAAAATCGCTTTTAATAGACAGCTTGTCAAGATCGTTACCACTTGACTGCTGCCGTTTTGAAAATTTTGACCTTAATTACTATCCTCAAAAAGCCGAGGACGGCACAAGCCCGCGCAAGTATATGACTGCTGTTTTTAAAATGTGCCGTGAATACGTTATAAATTTTAACCCTAACAAAAGTAACAGTTTACTTTTTATGGGCAACACAGGACTTGGTAAAACACATTTAACACTTGCCATAGTTTATGAGCTTTTAAACCACGGCTTTAACGTTATATACGGCGCGGCATACAATCTTTTTGCTGAAATGGAAAGTGAGCATTTTGACCGCCATACCAACACCGCCTACAACGCTGCAATAGATTGTGATTTGTTGGTAATAGATGATTTGGGTGGTGAATTTGTATCGCCTTACATACAAAGCTTGTTTTATAACATTATAAATACGCGCGACCTTGGCGGAAAGCCAACCATTATAAACACCAATCTTACAATGGCCGAAATTGCTTCGCGCTATACTCCGCGTGTGGCATCGCGTTTGTTTAAATACAACAGCGAAAAATTTATAGGTGACGATATTCGTCTACAAAAAGCATTAGAGAAAAAATGAACACATCAAAAGATGTGTTCATTTTTTAGTTGAAAATTGATGTGTGTAGGTGCCAATAAATTTATTTGTTTACAAAATCTATAAATTTCATAAATGCGGCTTGGCCCTTTGCATCGCGTTTAAATACGCCTGCGTCCTCAAGAACCTTAGAGAACACGATACCGATTTCATCTTTAATTATCTTATCGATATTGTCGGCATTAATATCGCTGTATTTTGCCTTGATTTCATCGGCCCAATCGGCATGCTTTTCTATGCTTTCAATAGAGCGAATATCTGCGCCATTTAGCATTGCTTCTTGTAATACTGCCATTTCATCTTTAAGTCGGGCGGGCAGTACAGCCAAACCCATAACCTCAATAAGACCGATATTTTCTTTCTTTATGTGGTGAAGCTCGGCATGTGGGTGGAAAACACCAAGCGGATGCTCGTCGGTTGTTATGTTGTTACGTAGCACCAAATCAAGCTCATACTTGCCATCACGCATACGCGCAATAGGTGTTGCGGCGTTGTGTGGTTCGTCGCCTGTTTCGGCAAACACAAATACGCTCTCATCGGTATAACCCTGCCAGGTGGTAAAGATTTTATCGGCAAGGTCAATAACACGTTCGGCGCTGTCAGCAGTTAATCGTATTACCGACATAGGCCATTTAACAAGACCGGCAGTGACATCCTCGTAGCCTTTAAATACGATTGGCTTTTCTATAGGAGCCTTTTCCATGGCAAAGGTATATCTACCACCCTGAAAATGTTCGTGACTTAAAATTGAGCCGCCTACAATAGGCAGACCTGCATTAGAGCCTATAAAATAATGCGGGAACATTTTTACAAAATCAAACAACTTGCAAAATGCCTTGCGGTCAACAAGCATTGGTGTATGCTCGGCATTAAAAACTATACAGTGTTCGGGATAATAAACATAAGGTGAATACTGCATAAACCAATTTTCGTCGGTTAAGGTTAGAGGTATTAAACGGTGATTCTGCCTTGCAGGAAAATTAACTCTACCCGCGTAACCTTCACATTCTTTGCAAAGTAAGCACTTTGGATAACCAGACTGAGGCGCATTTTTAGCAGCCATAATTTCTTTAAGGCTTTTTTCGGGCTTTGAAAGATTTATAGTAATATCCAAATCGCCGTATTCGGTGGGGGATAGCCATTTAACATCCTTTGCAATGCGGTATGTACGTATATAGTCGCTATCCTTTGATAATTTGTGATAATAGTCGGTTGCGGCCTCTGGTGACAGGTTATAACGGGTAAAGAATTCAAGCTCTACTTCTGACGGACGAGGCATCATAAGACCCATTAGCTTTGTATCAAACAAATCGCGAGAGGTAACATCGTTTTCAATAATGCCTTTTTCTACTGCATAATCAAGAATTGCACCAAGGGTAGATTCTAAATCAATATTAGTAAAATTTTCTTCACACTCAAATTCGTCAAGCGAGAGCGCATTTATTAAAAGATTGGTTACATATAATTCGTCACGCTTGGTAAAAAGATTTTTTTCAAGTCCGTAACAAATAAGCTTTTTAATTTGTGTTTTTATCATTATTATCACCTTACTGTATAGTTGGGTTGCAGGTTGACTTGTTTGCTATGCATACCCATGAATTGCCTGTGCTTACCTTTATTTCGTTACCGTTAGTATCGGTAAATTTAATACCGTTTGTAGCGGCACCTTTAGACCATTTAATAAACTGAACTGTACCGTTTGTAATATAGTAGCCGTCACCACCGGTAAAATCGACCTTTCGTGTTTTACCGTCAGCATAGTAAGACATACTGGTAAGAAGAACAAATATATTTTTAACCTGAGTTTTTTCTTCTGTAAAGTAGTCGGTCTGTACGGTAGAGCCTAAAAGTCTGGTGTAAAGACCGCTATTTGCATCGTATGTAAAGTTGGTTGTAGATGCAGGATATGGAATGGATACGCTTGTTGCAGCGCCGCCATCAAGTGTAAGCGCGGTATCGGTAAAGTTAGCCCAAGGTTTTACCGATTTTACTGTCATATCAAATTCTTTTGATATACGGTCATTAAGCTCTCCGGCAAGGGCATAGGCGGTATGTTCTGTGGCAAGGCCGTTAGAAATACGCTTTGAACCCTTAGAATTATCTTTAAAATCGATGTCATCTACATCGGCAAGATGACTTTTGCAATAAATATTGTAACCAAAATGTACATAAACCGCATTGTGACCCAAGGCTAAGTCTATGTACGGGTAACGTGCCGAACGCACGGTACCGATTTTATCAAGAGCGGATATATCTTGGTAAACCGCCATCAAACGAGTTAGTCCGCCTTCAACCTCGGTTTCATAAACAATATCGGCCTTTGATAATCCTGTTTGCACCCTTCTTACAGAATTGTCCAGATTGTTAACCATAACAGCTATCGGGCGCTGTTTTGATTTAGCAGCGTTATCAAGATCTGCCATACCCGTAAGCGGATTTACAGCAAGTGTGGCGTTATCGTCTGATGTTAGCGCATCGCTTTCGTAATTTGACAAATCGTCGTAAACCACGTTGTTGTCACAGCCTACGGCAAATATCATAAGTGCGGCAAATGTGGCCGCTAAAATTCTTTTTAACATAAAAAGTCCCCCAAATAAATTCTTATTTATCATTATAATATTTTAGTATAGTCTTTGCAAGGGTTTACATAAAAATTTTTATATAAAAATTAGTATATTTAGTATTGTTTATTTTTGTGATATACTGTATAATGATGTTGAATAAGCAAAAATAGGAGTGGTGCGTTTTGAAAAAAATTACATATTTAGACAACAGCGCAACCACTATACCCTGCGAACAGGCAATACAAAATATAAACCACGCCCTAACTAATGTGTGGGCCAATCCGTCAAGCCTTTATGATTTAGGCTTTAATGCCCAAAAGCTTGTAGACGATACAAGAAAAACGGTATCTGCTTTGCTTAAATGTCGTGAAGACGAAATATATTTTGTGGGCAGTGGTACCGAGGGTAATAACACAGCGTTGCTTGGTGTGGCAAACGCTCGTCAAAAGCGCGGCAAAAGAATAGTTACAACCGCTATTGAGCATCCCTCGGTTTTAGAAACTGTCAAACGGCTTGAAAATGAAGGCTTTGAGGTTATATATTTAAAGCCGCAAGCAAATGGAGTTATATCGGTTGACGATATTAAAAATGCAATTAATAAAAATACAATTCTTGTAAGCATTATGCTTGTAAACAACGAAACGGGCGCTATTCAACCTGTAAAGGCTGCAGCAGAGGCTATAAAGGCATCAGGCTCACCTGCTTTGCTTCACTGTGACGGAGTTCAGGCGTTTGGTAAAATGCCAACAAATGTATCAGAGCTTGGTGTAGATTTATTTACTGCAAGCGGTCATAAAATTCACGGACCTAAAGGTATTGGTATTCTTTATATAAAAAAGGGTGTTACAATAAAACCGCTGATTTCTGGCGGCGGTCAAGAAAAAAATGTGCGCTCTGGCACCGAATCGGTGCCGCTTATATATGGACTAAAAGGTGCTATTGACAGTCTTGGAAATATAAATGAAAATTTAAAAACTCAAAAAGAACTTTGGAATTATGCAAAACAAAGTTTGTTAGACACAGAACTTGTTACAATAAATTCGGCAGAAGATGCGCTTCCAAACATTTTAAATATTTCGGTAGAGGGTTACCGTTCGGAAACGCTGTTGCACTTTTTAGAATCACAAGGAGTTTATGTATCGTCG
>JAZNSJ010000029.1:0-8615 GCA_045591155.1 Acutalibacteraceae bacterium
ATCGGTAAATTTGTAGGCACACACGGTGTGCGTGGTATGGTGCGTATTCAGCCGTGGTCTGATGACGGTGAATTTTTAACGCAGTTTAAAAGCTTTTATCTTAATAGTGGTAAAACCAAAATTAACATTAGCAAAATAATACCACACGGCAATGTAGTTATTGCCGCAATAAAGGGTGTTGACAGCATTGAAGAGGCAGAAAAACTTCGCGGACAGGTACTTTACATTAATCGTGATGACGCAAAACTGCCCGAAGGCAGATACTTTGTAAGTGAAATTATTGGTGCCAAGGTTTTTGATGCCGACACGGGTGTTTTACTTGGCGTTTTAACCGATGTTTCTCCAACAGGTGCTAATGATGTATGGCATATCAAAAATGGTGAAAGCGAATATCTTGTGCCCGCAATACCCGATGTCATTATAAGTGTAGATATTAATACCGACACCATAACAATAAGACCACTCAAGGGGATTTTTGATGATGAAGATTGATATACTTACCCTTTTCCCCGAAATGTGCGAAACAGTGCTAAGCGAAAGCATAATAGGCCGCGCACGAAAGGCTGGTAGGGTTGAGCTTGCCTGCCACAATATACGTGATTTTGCAAACAACAAGCATAACAAGGTTGACGATATGCCCTATGGTGGCGGTATGGGTATGGTGATGTCGGCAGAGCCTATATATAACTGCTATAAAAGTCTTTATAACACCAATAAGCCAAAGCCCCATCTTATATACCTGTCACCCAAAGGTAGTACCCTTACACAAAAAAAAGTTGTAGAACTATCAAAGCTTGACCGTATTGTTTTACTTTGCGGTCATTATGAGGGTGTTGACGAACGTGTTCTTGACGAAATTGTTGACGAGCAAATTTCACTTGGCGATTTTGTTTTAACAGGTGGCGAGCTACCCGCACTATGCCTTGCAGATGCTGTGTGCCGTATGCTACCTGGAGTACTTAGCGATGACCTATGTTTTGAGGATGAAAGTCATTTTTCGGGATTGCTTGAATATCCGCAATACACCCGACCGGCTGTTTGGAATGGCCGCGAAGTGCCAACGGTTTTGCTTTCGGGCAATCATGCCGAAATTGCTAAATGGCGGCGCAAACAATCGCTTGAAATTACGCGTGAGCTACGCCCCGAAATGTTCCAAAAGGTAGAACTCGATAAGCAAGACCGTAAGTTGTTAGGCTTAGAACCCCAAAAAACAACAAAACGCAAATAATTTGTTATCATTTTCACCAAATTTGACATTAATAATATCCAAAAAGTTGGATAAATATTAGAACTTTTTAACAAATGATTGACTGCGGCATTAAATGTGGTATAATAGTATCATACAACGCATACATTATTTGTTGCGCATTAAATTTTAAACATTTACTTTTTTTGAGGAGTTTTTGAAATGTGTGTTAAAGACGTAGTAATTCAAAATCAAGTTGGTCTTCATGCCCGCCCCGCCACCTTCTTCATCCAGAAGGCAAATGAATTCAAGTCATCTATCTGGGTTGAAAAGGATGAAAGAAAGGTAAATGCAAAAAGCTTGCTTGGTGTTCTTTCTTTAGGTATTATCGGTGGCACAAGCATCAAAATCATCTGCGACGGCAGTGATGAGGCTGACGCAATGGCAGCGCTTGTAGCTTTGGTAGAATCAGGCTTTGCTGACTAATATTTATTTAAAAAACTGTTGACAATTTTGGCTGACCGTTGTATAATATCACGGTCAGCCAAAATTAATTGAAAATTTCCGGGTATGGCGCAGCTGGATGCTTGCTCGTCAGAGGTCTGGTGCTAAATACCTAGTATTTTAATAATCACACTATCCGGGTATGGCGCAGCTGGTAGCGCGCTTGACTGGGGGTCAAGAGGCCGCAGGTTCAAGTCCTGTTACTCGGACCAAATCCTTTGGAACACTAATGTTTCAAAGGATTTTTCTTTTTTATAAAAACCTCAAGGCTTTTTGATTTATAGACTAAATTTTAAAAGTCAAGGGGTCTATTTACATAAAGTTTTTCGATATTGACTGCAAGTGTAAAAAAATGTATAATTATAGTGCATAATTATATAAAGGTGAGGTTATTATGGACATTAAAAAAATTCTTTCATATGTAGACCATACACTATTATCGCAAAGTGCTACTTGGGATGAAATAAAGGCTCTTTTAGATGACGGAATAAAATACTCCTGCGCTTCGTGCTGTATTCCCTCAAGCTTTGTAAAACAAGCAAAAGAATATGTTGGCGATAGACTTGCAATTTGTACCGTTATTGGCTTTCCAAACGGTTATTCTACAACAGCTACAAAATGCTTTGAAACTGAGGATGCAATAAAAAACGGTGCCGACGAAATTGATATGGTTATAAATATTGGTTGGTTAAAGGATAAAAAATATGACCTTTTATTAAACGAAATCAAAGAAATAAAGTCGGCTTGTCACGGCAAAATATTAAAGGTTATTATAGAAACCTGTTTGCTTACCGATGAAGAAAAAATTAAAATGTGTGAAATTGTATCACAGTCGGGCGCTGATTTTATAAAAACATCAACCGGATTTTCAACCGCAGGTGCTACTCTGCACGATGTAGAAATTTTTAGCAATAATGTTGCCAAGCATTTGCAAATTAAAGCGGCAGGCGGCATATCATCTTTGCAAGATGCAGAAGATTTTATCGCGCTTGGCGCTACAAGACTTGGAACCAGCAGAATTGTAAAAATAGTAAAAGCTTTAGAAAAAGGTGAAGAAAATGACAACCAAGACTCCTCATATTGATTTAAAAAATGATATTGGTTTTGGCAAAACCGTGCTTATGCCCGGCGACCCGCTTAGAGCTAAATATATTGCCGACAACTTTTTAACCGACGCTGTGCTTGTAAACGGCGTGCGCGGTGTTAACGGCTACACAGGCTACTACAAGGGTGTAAAGGTATCTGTAATGGCAAGCGGTATGGGTATGCCATCAATTGGCATCTACTCTTACGAGCTTTACAAGTTTTTTGGCGTGCAAAATATTATCCGCGTGGGTAGTGCCGGCGCCATAAACGAAAATGTAAAGGTTCGCGATATTGTTATAGGTCAGGGTGCTTGCACAAATTCTAATTTTATTTCACAATATGGAATGAACGGTACAATCGCACCTATATGCAACTTTGAAATGCTTGATATTGCAAACAGTATTGCAAAGCACAAAAATCTTAACGCGCATATTGGTAATCTTTATTCGTCCGATACTTTTTATGACGATACCCATCCATCTGGCAACTGGGGCAAAATCGGTTGTCTTGCGGTAGAGATGGAGGCAGCTGCGCTTTACACCACTGCTATGCGACTTGGTATGCGCGCAATGGCAATTTGCACAATTTCCGACATACTTTATCCGCCATTTACAGCACTGCCAGCTGATGATCGTGAAAAAACCTTTACTCAAATGATGGAGTTAGCCTTAGATTGCGCTGTTGAATATGAAAATCTACCCTTGTTAGAGGCTAAAGATTAATATGAAAAGAGTATTTTTAATAGTTCTTGACAGCTTTGGTATAGGCGCTATGGATGATAGCCAAGATTACGGCGATATAGGTGTAAACACACTTTTATCTATATCAAAATCAGAAAAGTTTAAAATTAAAAATTTGCAAAAGCTTGGGCTTTTTAATATTGACGGTGTAAGTTGTGGCGAAAAGGCAGAAAATCACTCAGCTGCTATTTGCCGCCTTGCTGAATTATCTCGCGGCAAGGATACCACAATAGGTCATTGGGAAATTGCAGGCATTGTGTCTGATACTCCACTGCCGACCTATCCTAACGGTTTTCCTGATAAAGTATTAAGCGAGTTTTCTCGCCGCACGGGTAAATCGGTGATTTGCAACAAGCCTTATTCGGGCACTGAGGTTATAAAAGACTACGGTGAAGAACACATAAAAACAGGCGCTTTAATTGTATACACATCGGCTGACAGTGTGTTTCAAATAGCGGCCCACGAGGATATTGTACCGCTTGATGAACTGTATAATTATTGCCGTATTGCGCGTGAAATACTTGTGGGCAAGCACGGTGCAGGTCGCGTTATTGCCCGCCCGTTTACCACGGTTGATGGCGTTTTTAAGCGCACCTCGAACCGTCACGACTTTTCGCTTGCTCCACCGCAAAAAACTATGCTGGACTATATAAAAGAAGCACAGCTTGACACAATTGCCGTAGGCAAGATTTACGACATTTTTGCTGGTGCAGGTATTAGTGAGCACGTATATACAACAGGCAACGCCGACGGTATGGAAAAAACACTTGAATTTGCAAAGCGCGATTTTAACGGCATTTGCTTTACAAATCTTGTGGATTTTGATATGCTTTACGGCCACCGCAACGATGTAGACGGCTATGCCGCAGCTATAAGCGAATTTGACGCATGGCTTGACAAATTCTTGACGTTGCTTCGCGATGACGATATGCTTATAATCACCGCCGACCATGGTTGTGACCCTGCATACACAGTCAGCACCGACCACTCTCGTGAGTACGTACCGTTGCTTGTTTACGGTAAAAATATCAAGAGTATCAACCTTGGTACACGACAAGGTTTTTGTACTATTGGTAAAACTGTTTGCGATTATTTATCGGTTAATGCCGATATTAATGGTAGCAGTATTTTAAAAGAAATTTTAAATTAAACGGATGTGTTAATATGAAACAGTATCATATCGCCCTTTCAGAAGAACATAGCGCTAAATACGCAATAATTCCGGGTGACCCAGGCAGAGTAGAAAAAATTGCCGCTTTTTTAGATAATGCTAAACAGGTTGGTTATAACCGAGAATACAACTCATATCTCGGTTATCTTGACGGAGAAAAGGTGCTTGTGGTATCAACCGGTATTGGTGGTCCATCCTGCGCTATATGCGTAGAAGAACTTGCAAAAATAGGCGTTGATACCTTTATTCGCGTGGGTACCTGCGGCGGTATGCAGCCTACTGTTGCCCCTGGTGACGTAGTAATATCTACGGGTGCTATTCGACAAGATGGTACAAGCAAAGAATATATGCCAATAGAGTTCCCTGCCGTAGCTGATTTTCACGTTACGAGCGCTTTATATCAAGCGGCTAAAAAATTAGGCTATCCAAATCACGTTGGCGTAGTGCAAGCAAAGGACAGCTTTTACGGGCAACACTCGCCCGAGAGTATGCCCACCGCACCAGAACTGCTTAACAAATGGGATGCGTGGAAGCGTGGCGGCTGTCTTGCCTCAGAAATGGAGGGCGCAACGCTGTTTATAGTAAGCGCCGCGCGCGGTCTTCGTTCTGGTGGCGTGTTCCATTGTGTGTGGAATCAAGAGGTTTCGCAGTCGGCTATGCCAAAAGACCGCAATGAAGATACCTCTGCTGCTATAAAAACCGCAATAGAGGCGCTTCGCATTTTAATTAAACAAGATAAGGAAAAATAATTTATGTTTGAAGCAGTACTTGACTGTATAAAAAATTACGATACCATTATTATTCACAGACATTCTCGACCCGACGGTGACGCTATGGGCAGTCAAATTGGTATGAAGCACATTATTTTAGAAAACTTTCCCAACAAAACCGTTTATATGGTGGGTGATACCACAAACTATTTAAGCTTTATGCCCGACTCTAAAATGGACGAAATTTCTGACAACACCTATGACGGCGCTTTAGCAATTTTGCTTGACTTTGCATCCCCCCACCTTGCAAGTGATAACCGCTATACATTAGCAGAGAAAACCGTACGTATTGACCACCATCTCTACTGCGAAACCTTTACCGATGTAGAGGTAGTTGATAGTAGCTTTGAAAGCTGCTGCGGTCTGGTTACCGCCTTTGCAGTTGAGTGTGGACTCAAAATAAACGCCACTGCAGGCGAGGCGCTTTATACTGGTATGCTTACCGATTCGGGACGTTTTCGTTATGATAGTACCTCGTCCCGCACCTTTAAGTTAGCATCCGAGCTTATTGATACAGGCTTTGACACAAACGAGCTGTACCGTAATCTTTATGCGGATAATTTTGAAAGCAAACTGCTTAAAGCAAAATTCACCTTAAAAATACAGTTTTCAAAAAATAATGTTGCGTATATTTATACCACCCGTGAGGAATTACAACAATTAGGCAGCAGTGAATTTTCTATATCACGGGGTATGGTTGCCACTATGGCAGACATAAAAGGTGTAGATATTTGGGTAAACTTTACCGAAAGTGACGAGGGCGTTTTATGCGAACTGCGTTCAAGCCGATTTAACATAAACCCCATTGCAGTAAAATATGGTGGCGGCGGTCACCAAAAAGCAAGCGGCGCGTGTGTGCCCAACCGCGATACTGCTATGTTAATGCTTGCTGATTTAGATAAAATGCAGGGAGAATATAATGAACAAGCAAATTAAAACACAAATACTTGATAAAATAAAACAGTATGACAAAATCTTTTTGTTTCGTCATATTCGTAATGACGGCGACTGTGTGGGCGCTACAAAGGGTTTAAAGCGTATATTACAGCTTACATTCCCCCATAAAACAATTTACCTTATAGATGATGACCACGTAGAATATCTTGAATTTTTAGGTCCTGAGGATACGGCAGTAGAAGATGCCGAATACACCGACGCTTTAGGTATTGTAATAGATACCGCAAGCAAGGAGCGTATTTCTAACAAAAAATATACCCTTTGTCGCGAACTTATAAAAATTGACCACCATATTCCGCTTGAAAACTATGGTGATATTATGTGGGTAGAAGAAGAACGTTCTTCTGCGTGTGAAATGATTGCCGATTTTTATGCCACATTTAGTGATGAGCTTAAAATTGACTCTAAGGCGGCAACCTACATCTATACGGGTATGGTTACCGATTCCGGTCGCTTTAAGTATGAGGGTGTAAACGGTAATACTATGCGTTGTGCGGCAATTATGCTAGACTGTGGTGTAGATACCGAAACCCTTTATGCGCATTTATATCTTGAGTCGTTTGAATATTTAAAATTTAAGGCAGAAATTTACCGCCGTATGCAAATCACCGAAAACGGCGTGGCGTATATTTTTATAGACAAGGCTATGCAACAAGAATTTGGTTTAAGCATTGAACAAGCGAGCGCTTGTGTAGGTACGCTTGATTCTATACGCGGCGCAATTTCTTGGATGGTATTTATTGAAAACGGTGACGATGAGGGTTCTATACGTGTGCGCTTACGCTCACGATTTGTGCACATTAACCCCATTGCCGAAAAATACCGCGGCGGCGGTCACGCGTGTGCAAGCGGCGCTACGGTATACGGTTGGGATGAAGCAAGGCAATTGCTTAGCGATGCCGATAAGCATATAAAAGAATATAAAGACACACACGAGGGTTGGCTATGAGAATACTTGTTACTAATGACGACAGCATATCAGCCGAGCAGCTACTACCTCTTGTAAAATACTGCCGCAAATTTGGCGAGGTAACAGTAGCCGTACCAAAGTACGAGCAAAGCGCTAAAAGCCATGGTATAGAGCTGCACAATTCTTTTAGCGTAGAAAAACAGTTGCTTGATGGTGATATTGTGACCTATATAGTAAATTCTACTCCTGCTGACTGTGTTCGCTATGCGGTGTTAGGCTTGGAATTACCCTTTGATTTGGTTATTTCGGGGGTTAATCGCGGTCTTAATATGGGTACTGATATTTGGTATTCAGGCACTGTATCTGCCGTAAGAGAGGCAGTGTTACAAAACATACCAGCCATAGCGTTTTCTACCACACCCGAATATTATAATAATTCTACCGTTCATCTTGATGAAATTTTTAATTATATTAAGCAGCACAAGCTACTTCAAATTCACAACGCGTACAATATCAATATTCCGCCCACACCAAAGGGTATAAAAATTACACGTCAGGGCGGTATGTTTTTTTCTGACGGTTTTGCCGAGGTTGAAAACGGTGTGTATAAAGCACAGGGTAAGTGCGTATACACACCCAGCGACGACCTTACGCTTGACACCAACGCTACAATGTCAGGCTATATATCAATTATGCCAATTAGTATGAATATGACCAATGTTGATGTGTTCAATAGCCTTCTCCTTGAGGAGAAGTAGGCATCGTAAGGTGGCTGATGAGGTGTAAAAAATTTATCACACACCTCACCACCGCCGTTGGCGGAGCCTCTCCCCAATGAGAATCCTTTTATTTGCTTT
Organism: Acutalibacteraceae bacterium; assembly: GCA_045591155.1. Classification (GTDB taxonomy): domain Bacteria; phylum Bacillota; class Clostridia; order Oscillospirales; family Acutalibacteraceae; genus UBA737. The sequence goes on from JAZNSJ010000029.1 coordinate 8,182, forward strand.
TATACAAACAAAAAAGAGTCCCGAGAGAGACACTTCGTAAAGAAGTTGTCTCTCTCGTTTTTTATTCGCATAAAACAAATGACACTTTGCACAAAAGTTGTGAAAGTGTCATAGTGGGTTACATGCTTTGAGAAAGGTAATACCCGCCGAAAAAATAAGAATTCTTTTTCGGTTGGTAAAGTGATTTTGCAAACTATCGTTTGCAGTGATATTTTTGCCTTACGGCAAAAGTGATATGAAAACCTATCGTTTTTCGTGATATATATTCGCCCTTAAAACTGTCCGAAGGACAATATAACTATGCGTAGCATAATACCACTGCGAAGCAATATAACTCGCCGCAAGGCAAATATAACTGAGGCACACTTCCTTACGGAGTGCGCCTCGAACGACTCTTTATATTTTAACAAGTGATACATTAAAAAGCGCATGGA
>JAZNSJ010000030.1:0-3577 GCA_045591155.1 Acutalibacteraceae bacterium
TTTAAAGTAACTGGTATGAGCTGTGCGGCTTGTAGCGCACGTGTAGAAAAGGCGGTAGGTGCAGTAGATGGTGTTACGGAATGTAACGTTAATTTGCTTACTGGTGATATGACCGTAAACGACGGTGTTGATGCGCAATCGGTAATCGATGCAGTATTATTGGCAGGGTATGGGATAGAACAAAATCAAAATAAAAAACAAATTAAAAAAGAAAAATCAAGTAAAAAAATTATTTTCCGTCTTATAAGTTCTTGTGTTTTGTTATTTGCACTAATGTATTTTTCAATGTTTCACACTATGTGGGGCGCGCCGTTGCCAAGCAGTATTGTTACAAATTATATGGCGCAGGCACTTATTCAACTACTACTAACTACGGCGGTTATGGTTATAAACCAAAGGTTTTTTACAAGTGGCTTTAAAGGGCTTATAAACCGCGCGCCTAATATGGATACGCTTGTGTCACTTGGCTCTGCCGCAGCATATTTGTATAGCGTTGCTAATGTGTTTAAAATGACTTTTGTAAATGGAGAAGCGACAAAGCATTTGTTGCACGGACTTTATTTCGAGTCGGCAGCTATGATTTTAACGTTAATTACGGTAGGAAAGCTGTTAGAAGCATACGCTAAAGGAAAAACCACCAATGCAATAAAATCACTTTTAGAATTAGCGCCTAAAACCGTTACAATTTTAAAAGATGAAAGCCAAATTATTGTGAATGCTGATGAGGTTTTAAAGGATGATGTATTTATAATTTTGCCGGGTGAAAGCTTTGCGGTAGACGGTATTGTGCTTGATGGCAGCAGTGTGGTTGATGAATCATCGCTTACGGGCGAGAGTATTCCTGTAGATAAAACGGTAGGTAGTCAAGTTTTTTCTGGCACTATAAATAAAACAGGTAAGTTAATTTGCCGCGCAACCGCAGTAGGTGAAGACAGTGTTCTTGCTAAACTTATAAAAATGGTAAGTGATGCGGCGGCTTCTAAAGCGCCCATTGCCAGAATTGCGGATAAGGTTTCGGCAGTATTTGTACCGATAGTGTTGGTGATTGCGGCTGTAACATTTATTGCTTGGTGTATTTTAGGTGAAACATTAGGATTTGCAATAGCTCGCGCAATATCGGTGTTGGTAATTAGTTGCCCCTGTGCGTTGGGGCTAGCAACCCCAGTTGCTATAATGGTAGGCAGTGGAGTGGGTGCTCGTAAAGGCGTGCTTTTTAAAACTGCTTCATCACTTGAAATGTGCGGCAAATGCAACATTGTTGTGCTTGATAAAACAGGCACGATTACTATGGGAAAACCCACCGTTACCGATGTTTTACCGTTTAACAATACAGATAAATCTAAGCTTTTACAGGTGGCATATACTCTTGAAAGCGGCAGTGCGCATCCATTGGCAACGGCTGTAAATGAGCATGCAAAGCAAATGGGTTTTAAGGCTTTGAATATATCAGACTTTAATGAAACTGCCGGATTTGGTGTAAGTGGAAACATTGATGGTAAGCACTGTTTTGGATGTAGCGTAAATTCAGCGAAAGAAAAGAAAATTGATATTCAAAATATTACAGATATTACCGACAAACTATCAAATGAGGGCAAAACGCCGCTTCTGTTTGTCGAAGATAATATATTGCTTGGAATTATTGCCGTATCTGACACCGTAAAGGATGATGCAAGTGCGGCTGTAACCCGTTTTAAAAGGTTTGGTCTTCGCGTAGTAATGCTAACGGGTGACAACCCTAAAACTGCTAATGCTGTAGCACGTACGGTTGGCATAGATGAGATTAGGGCACAGGTAAGGCCCGACGGCAAGGCTGCGGTTATTAGTGAACTTAAAAGCCAAGGTAGAGTAATTATGATAGGTGACGGTATAAATGACGCACCCGCATTAACCACCGCTGATATTGGCATTGCTATTGGCAGCGGTATGGATATTGCTATAGAGTCTGCCGATATTGTGCTTATGAATAACAGCCTGTGTGACGCTGCCTTTGCGGTGGCATTAAGTAAAAAGACCCTTATAAATATAAAGCAAAATTTGTTTTGGGCTTTTGTTTATAATACTATTGGTATACCACTTGCGGCTGGCGTATTTATAACACTATTAGGTTTAGAATTAAACCCAATGTTTGCTGCCGCAGCTATGAGTTTATCAAGCTTTTGTGTTGTAATAAACGCACTGCGACTTAATTTCTTTAAATATAAAAATCCTGCACGAAAGGAAACAAGAATTGTGAAAAAGATGATTAAAATTGAAGGACTTATGTGTCCACACTGCGAAGCTCATGCAAAAACCGCTTTAGAAAATATAGGTGGCGTCACTGTAATTGACATCAGTCATAAAACAGGTATTGCAAATGTACAGATTGATGGTAATGTAGATGATGCTACGCTTAGAAACGCTGTTGAATCACAAGGATACAGTGTTTTAAATATAGACTAATTTTAGAGGGATTGTAAAATTTGCAATCCCTTTTATTTTTACTTGAAAAAACTATATGTTTTTTGTATAATAAATTTGTATATAATTTCGTAAAGGCAGGTGTTATAAATGGGAAGAATTATAGCAAGAATAGCTGACTTTATACGTGAAACAGATAAGCTTATGGTAATACTTTGTGTTGCATCCACAAGCTACGGCTGTCTTGCGGTTTATTCTGCCACAAGGTATCTTGACACACTGCGACCGCTATTGGTACAGATAATTGGTATGGTTGTTGGTATTGCCGCCGCGATAGTTATATCGAGCGTTGATTTTGATAACCTTTCTAAATACTGGTATTTATTTGTGCCGCTTGGGGTCATACCCGTAATACTTACCTTTTTTATAGGTTGGGCGCCAGAGGGTACCGATGACAAGGCTTGGCTTGATTTAGGATTTACTACCTTTCAGCCGTCAGAGCTTTTAAAAATTTGCTTTATTATTACCTTTGCTACACACTTAAGTCGTGCAAAACCTAATATAAACAAGTTAAAAACATTGATTCCCGTGTGTTTGCACGGGGTGTTTCCAGTGCTTCTTATACATTTTCAAGGTGACGACGGTACCGCGCTTGTGTTTGCCGTTATGGTGCTTTGTATGATGTGGGCGGCAGGTGTTTCATGGAAATATTTTGTATTGGCATTTACAGCGTTTATAGCCTTTTCTCCTGTGATTTATTTTATAATAATGAATGACGAGCAACGTGCCCGACTTATAAATATGTTTGATATTGAGTCAGATATTATGGGTGCTACCTATCAGCAATACCGAGGTCGTATGGCGCTTGCAAACGGTGGATTTGGCGGACAAGGATTGTTTAGCGGTAGTCTTACACAGGTTGGCGGTGTGCCTGAGGGACAAAACGACTTTATATTTGTAAGCATTGGTGAAGAGCTTGGTTTTCTTGGTTGTGTTGCCGTGCTGTTATTGCTTGCGGCAATTAGCCTTCGCGCTGTTAATATTGCACGTAATTGCAATAAGCAAAACGGTAAAATAATTTGTGTTGGCTTTTTTGGTATGATGCTTGCTCAAATTGCAATAAACATAGGTATGTGTATTGCGCTACTTCCCGTAATTGGTGTAACATTGCCGTTCTTTA
>JAZNSJ010000031.1:0-6039 GCA_045591155.1 Acutalibacteraceae bacterium
CACCAATAAGACAAGGGTTGTTTTTAGAGCGACGAGAAAGTATTTGTATAGCGCGTTCAAGCTGATTTTCGCGACCAATAACAGCGTCGAGCTTACCCTGCTTTGCACGAAGGGTAAGATTTGTACAGTATTGGTCTACAAATCTTTTTTTCTTTTTGGGCTTTTCGCCGCCTGTATTACCCTGCTTTTTACCTTCGGCGTTATCTTCTTTACTACCACCAAAAAGATTTTTTAAAAAAGGTATTGCTGGCGCTGTGCCCATATCGAACGTTCCGTCATTAAGTGTTTCATCATCAAGTAACATATCGTCACCCGATACAGCCTCTAAAAACTGATTGCTCATCATTTCAATATCTTCGTCAGAGATATTCATACTTTTAAGCATATCATCTACAGGCTTAATACCGAGCTCTTTTGCGCAAACAAGGCATAAGCCCTCGGTATCGGAACTGGGATTAAGTGGATTTGACATAAAGACCACCGCAGGTCTTTTTTTGCATTTTGAACATAATTTCATTTTGATATAAACTCCTTGGGAATGCTGTGAAAATTATAATGGTTATTATTTAAAGTTGTAAAAATGGTGAAAATCCCATTAAAAACTTAAACAAATACGAAGAATTTATTGCATCGTATGTAAAGATTAAAAATCCGTTTTTGGTAAACGACAATATAAGGCTTACCACTAAACAGAAAATAACAGCAACAGCCGCACCTTTAACAACCCCTAAAATACCGCCTAAGGTTTTATTAATGTCACCCACAACACTAAATGTAAACAGCTTGTTAATGTATTTTGCAAGTATTTTTACAACAAAAAGTAATACAACAACCAAAATAACCGATATTAAAACCGACAATAGCTTACTTACTGCAGGTTTTACAAATGACTGTGAAATAGTATTTGTAAGCTGGGCGGTGTTTGAAGTTATTTCACCACTTACTGAAGTTGTAATGCTATCTTTTGAAAGATTTAAAAAACTGCTTTCGGTTAAAAAGGCGGGCATTTTGTTCCATACAGCATCAATAGCAGAATTTGCACTAGCGGCACCCTCGCTAACTGCTGACTCAACCGTTTTGGCAACAACCGGTTCTACAGCAATATCATAAACGGTATTTGCAATAGGCGTGCTTATTGTAAAAGCAACAACAATTGCTGCAACAAAACCAATTACCTCAATTAATGTGCGTACAAAACCCTTTTTTGCCGATAAAAAAGCAAAAAATAACACAATTAGAACAATTATAGCATCAAGAATAAATGACATATCAACTAACTCCTTTTTCTATATCGGTTTTAATTATTTTTGTATCGGTTATAGTTGCTATTGAATTTGAAGAAATAACAGCAATTTTTTGTGTTCCATAACCGCAATTACCATGTCTTAAAACATTACCGCTGCTGTCAACAATATTTACAAGGGTATCGCTAACATAGTATACTCTACCCTTTGTATACTGAATATCGGTAATAATATTGTTAATTTTAAACTCTTTAGTTTTAATACCCTTATTTGAAATTAGTACAATGTTATTATCGCTGCGGTCATTAGCGCGGTTAAAAACAAGCAATAACCCCTTACTGCTTTTTCGCACCATATTGATTTCGCCCGAGGCAGTTACCTCGTTGCTATTAAATTTTGACCAATGAACAAACTTGTATTTGTTAGAGGTTACAATCGAAACACCCTTACCTGTATTGTTTAATGCTAACACAATTGAATTTTCAAGCTCGGTTGTGTTAAGCGGATCGGCAGACTCGAAACCCAAAATTAACATTTTTGAACTGTATTGACCCGCAATCGCATTAAGCGTTGATACTGCCAATCGGTTGCCAGAGGAATTTAAAAGAACATTATTAATTATGTCCTTTGCCGAGTTCCATATAAAAATTTGTTCAAAGTTTTTGTTATAAACATTTACTACTGAAGTATAACTGTCGGAATGTGTTGCAACGGCAAATGCACCGCTATTAGAAATACTCGCAGTAATAATATCCTTTTTAGTTTCAAGCGTATGAATTTTACCGCCAAGATTATATATATGTACCGTATTTCCACCCTGATCGTATACCATAACGCGTGTTTTAGATACCGACATTATAGGATTAGAAAAACCGTGCATATCATTTAATACATTTTTACCGCTATTTGAATATGCCGTGATTGATGTATCGGTAAGAACATAGTAATATGAGCCATTAGAGCAGCTACTTATTACGGTACTGCCCGAAACATCTATTGGATAACTACCGTGCCCAATTAGCGCTGTTGTATTAACAATATTTTCGTAAACACTAACGGGTAATATTAAAGTAAAAATAAAATACAAAAAGGCAATTATTGCCGCGGTATAAGCAAAAAATCTACTTTTTCTTTTGCGGTTATATTTTGCGCCGCGAACAACTTTAATATCCTTTTCGGGAACAATGCCGCGTTGAGTTTTCTTTTTTTGTGGCTCCATAATAATATCGCTATTTGTGGCAATATGTTTTTTTCTATTCAAAAAGGTTTTTTTAACCCTTTTACGCTTATAATCGGGCACTATATAACCCCCTTTTTTAATAATACACTTTTTCAAGAATTAATGCATGAGGTGGCAAGGTGTCGCCTGCAAGTGCACGGTTGGCGGTATTAAAAATTTGATTATAACAATCGGGTTGTAAACGTTGGTAACCTACCGCTAATGCAGTACCGGCAATAATGCGAACCATATTGTATAAAAATCCGTCACCCATAACCTCTAAATTTATATAATTACCATTACTGGTAACCTTACATTCTGTTATGGTTCTTACAGTATCGTCAACTGTTCTTTTTGAAGAAGAAAACGGTGCAAAATCGTGTGTGCCGATAAGACCAACACAAAACTCATTCATTAAATTTATGTTGGGCTTTTTTTCAATATGCAGTTTATATCGCGAATCAAATGGATTTTGCTCTGAGCAATACATAGAATAAACATATTTTTTGCCTTTAGCATTATATCTCGCGTGAAAATCCTGCGATACCTCGCGGCAATCCATAACACAAATGTCGTTTGGTAATAGTGAATTTAATCCCTTTAAAAATGCGTTTTTTGGAAAATGATCTTCACAGTCAAGGTGGCAACAAAACGCGCGTGCATGTACACCCGCATCTGTGCGGCTACAACCTGTAACTGCAACCCTTTTGCCCAAAAGCTTTTCTAAAGCATCCTGTAAAGTTTGCTGCACAGTAATTCCGTTAGGCTGTACCTGCCAACCGTGATAGGCTGTGCCATCGTATGAAATTGTAAGCAGCATCCTTTTCATATATTTCACCAGATTATAAAATTATATTTATAGCAACAACTGATATGCAAACTATAGTAACAATAGAAAAAGCAGTAAAATCATTTGCAGTATATTTTAGCTGCTTCATTCTAATTCTACCCTCACCGCCATTATAGCAACGACACTCCATTGCCTCTGCAAGCTCGTATGCACGACGCACCGAAGAAATTAAAAGCGGTATTAATATAGGAACAAGAGCTTTTATACGTTCAACTAATTTCCCGTTTTCAAGGTCGGCACCGCGAGCTTTTTGAGCGTTCATAATTTTTTGTGTTTCATCAATAAGCGTTGGTATAAAACGTAACGCAATTGTCATCATTAAAGCTAGTGTATGAACGGCATTTTTAAGGCCAATAAAACGCAAGGGAGATAATAATTTCTCGATAGCATCAGTTAAATCGTTTGGAGTTGTAGTATAGGTAAGCGCTGCACTTGCTATAATAAGCAGCAAAATGCGTGATACCATATAAATAGCGCGGTATAAAGACCCTGTTGTTATGGTGAGTCTCCAAAAAGAAAGTAAAACATCACCTGATGCATTATAAAACAAATTAATTATCATTGTAAAAATAATTATCGGTAAAATTGCCTTTAGATTTTTAAGGTACATTTTAAGAGGTATTTTTGAAAGCAACATACTAAAAAATATAAGCAGTGCTACAAGCGCTAACGCAATCCAATTTTGTGAAACAAATATGAATACAATAATTGTAACAAGCAATAAAAGCTTTGTACGTGGGTCAAGACCATGAATAAAAGAATTGCTTTCAAAATACTGACCAAAGGTAATATCTTTAAGCAAAGTGATTACCCCCTTTATAAAGGTTTAAAAGATAATCAACGGCGCTATCAACGGTGAAGATATTATCTGGAATATCAACGCCCATTTCTTTTAATGCAAGCATTACCTGTGTTACCATAGGCACATTAAGACCTATGCTTTTTAAAAGTTCGTGATTGCGAAATACATTTTCGGTTGTATCAAAAAGCGCAAGTTCACCCTTGTTCATAACGATAAGCTTATCTACAAGCAATGCCATATCTTCCATATTATGTGAAATTATAATAACCGTAGCATTATATCGCTTACGATAGTCGGCAATCATTTTAATTACATCACTGCGGCCGCGTGGGTCAAGACCTGCAACAGGCTCGTCAAAAACAATAATCTCGGGTTGCATAGCCATAACACCTGCAATAGCAACTCGGCGTTTTTCTCCCCCAGATAAATCAAAGGGTGATTTGTTAAGATAATCTTGTTTTATGCCAACAATATCGCATATTTCGCTAATGCGACGTGCGATTTCATTTTCGTTAAGCCCCATATTTTTAGGACCGAATGCTATATCCTTGTAAACAGTATCTTCAAACAGCTGATATTCGGGATACTGAAAAACAAGACCCACACGTGAGCGAATAGCACGTATATTCTTTGGGTTGTCCCAAATGTTTTTACCATCTAAAAGCACTTCCCCATCGGTTGCCTTTAAAAGTCCGTTAAGATGCTGTACAAGTGTAGATTTACCCGAACCGGTATGACCGATAATACCAATTATCTCACCCTTTTCAATGCTAAAGCTAACATTTTTAACCGCATCGTGAACAAATGGTGTGTTGCCGTCGTAGGTGTGAGTTAAATTTTTAACCTTAAGTATAGACAATTAAATTTCCTCCAAATGAATCGCGTTATATATTTTTTGCGCTGATTCTTCTATAGAAATAACATCTGTTGAAATATTCATACCGCCTTGCTTTAAAGCATAAAGCAGTTCGGTAGTTTGTGGAACATCAAGCCCCACCTCTTTAAGCAAAGTAATATTGCTAAAAATATCCTTTGGAGTAGAGTCAGCAACAATTTTACCATCATCCATAACGATTACTCGGTCGGCGTCTACTGCTTCTTCCATAAAATGTGTTATTAATACAACTGTTATACCGTTTTCACGGTTAAGCTTTTTTATTGTAGAAATTATTTCTGCCCTGCCACGTGGGTCTAACATTGCTGTTGGTTCGTCAAGAACAATGCAATCAGGTTTCATTGCGATAATACCTGCAATTGCAATACGCTGCTTTTGTCCGCCGGAGAGTCTGTGAGGTGTTGATTTGCGAAATTCATACATATCAACAGCCTTTAACGCTTCATCAACCTGTTGCCTTATTTTATCGGGCGAATGACCTAAGTTCTCTGGACCAAAGGCAACATCATCTTCTACGATAGATGCTACCAACTGATTGTCGGGGTTTTGAAAAACAAGACCTACTCGGCGTTTAATTTCAATCTCGGTTTCCTCGTTTGCGGTAGAAATTCCGTCAACCAAGACCTCGCCGCTTGTAGCTTTATATAAACCGTTAAGCAGCTTTGCAAGGGTGGATTTTCCCGAACCGTTATGACCCAAAACAACGGTAAAACTACCGCGTTTTATATTAAGGCTGAAATCCTTTAAAACGGTATCCTTTTGTTCACCGTCTTCATATTCAAATGTAATATTTTTTACTTTAATAATATTATCCATTTATTTTGTCCAGATTGTTGTATTGCCACAGGGTAAAATTATGTCGCGTTTTGTAACTGCAAGTCCTATTTCTTCGGTATAAACAGTACCATTGTTTTTAGGCGCAATACAACTTTTAACCATATAATTTAAAATTGTTGGCGAAAGACCGCCAGTGTATGAGTTGAGAAAGAAAAACAGTGGGTCATCGCTTAAAATTTTACCTACATCACT
>JAZNSJ010000032.1:0-11775 GCA_045591155.1 Acutalibacteraceae bacterium
TAGAATACAGTGGTTTTAATCCAATCGCGGCAGAAGCCCCAGGTATTATTGTGCGCAAGAGCGTATCGGTTCCGCTTCAAACGGGTATTAAAGCAATCCACAGTATGATTCCTATAGGCCGCGGTCAGCGTGAGCTTATAATAGGTGACCGTCAAACAGGTAAAACCGAAATTGCTATTGATACAATTATAAATCAAAAAAATACTGATGTTATATGTATTTATGTAGCGATTGGTCAAAAAAACACGTCGGTTGTAAACCTTGTAAATAATCTTACAAAAGCAGGCGCAATGGATTATACAATTGTTGTATCGGCATCGGCTTCCGAGAGTGCTCCACTGCAGTATATAGCTCCATATTCCGGTTGCGCTATGGCAGAATATTTTAGAGCACAGGGCAAAGATGTGCTTATTATATATGATGATTTGAGTAAGCACGCGGTAGCATATCGTGCATTGTCTTTGCTTATTCGTCGTCCACCCGGTCGTGAGGCGTACCCCGGTGACGTTTTCTATTTGCATTCACGCTTGCTTGAGCGTGCTGCGTGTGTAGCACCCGAATACGGCGGCGGTTCTATTACCGCGCTTCCTATTATTGAAACCCAAGCAGGTGACGTCTCGGCATATATTCCTACAAACGTTATTTCCATCACCGATGGGCAAATATTCCTTGAAACCGAGCTTTTCCATGCGGGTGTTATGCCGGCTATTAACCCCGGTATTTCGGTAAGCCGTGTTGGTGGTTCAGCTCAGAAAAAGAGTATGAAAAAGGTTTCGGGTGAATTAAAACTTTTATATTCACAATACCGCGAACTGCAATCATTTGCGCAGTTTGGTAGTGACCTTGATGCCGACACCAAGGCGCGTTTAGCTCTTGGTGAGCGTATTGTTGAGGTTCTTAAACAAAACCGTAATAGTCCGGTAAGTGTTGGTTGTCAGGTTGCAATTATTTATGCCGTAACAAAGGGATGGCTTGATAGTGTACCCGTGGCTGACGTTCATAAATTTGAAGAGCGTTTATTTGAAAAGCTACAAAACCAAAAACCGCAGTTGCTTGCCCGTTTTGAAGAGGGTTATTTTGAGGAAGAAGATATAGCATCCCTGGAAGACACTCTTGCAGAAATGACGAGGTGAGGTAAATGACAGGCAACACAAAAACACTAAAGTTGCGTATAAAAAGTGTTGACTCAACACTGCATCTTACCAAGGCAATGGGGCTTGTGGCGTCTTCTAAAATGCGTAGGGCAAATCTTGCGATGGCGGCTGGCCGTCAGTATGAAAAAGCGGTGCAAAATGTGGTTGACCTATTAACCGCAGTACCAGAGTGTCAAAGCAGTCCCTTTATGCGTGAGTATAAAGGCGGCGGGAAAACCCGACTTATTGTAATTGCGGGTGACAGAGGCTTGGCAGGCGGATATAATGCCAATGTTTTTCGTACTGTTCGTGATTTTGGTGACGCCCAAATTATACCAATTGGTAAACGAGCTTGCGAGCGATATGGCGAAGAGATAGTATCTAGTGAAAAGTTTTATGCTTCCGATGCTTTTAAATTAGCAAAACAGCTTTGTGAGCAGTTTGCAGAGGGGCAGTTCGATAGACTTGGAATTGTTACCACAAACTATGTTTCTATAATGACACAAACACCTGAAATTAGATGGGTGTTACCACTTACAAAAAACGAAAACACAAAAAACACTGCCGCAGTTTTTGAACCTGATGAGCGCACAATACTTGATATTGCGGTTCCTGAATACCTATCGGGCGTTATAGTAGCCTGTATTCGTGAAAGTTTTGCAAGCGAGGTTGCTGCTCGTCGTATGGCTATGGATTCAGCAGGTAAAAACGCTCAACAGATGATTGAAGAGCTGATGCTTGAGTATAACCGCGCACGTCAGGGTGCGATTACACAAGAAATTACTGAAATTGTAGCAGGTGCAGGTAACTGATGCTACGCGTCACAATAAAAAATCAAAAATGAAAAATGAAAAATTTCGGTGTCGGCTGTGCCGACTGATATAAATTTGTGCCACAGGCACACGATAATTATTCATTATTCATCATTCACTATTCATTTTCTAATTTTAGGAGTGATATTTAATGTCTAACAAAACTACCGGTACAGTATCTCAGGTTATGGGACCTGTTGTTGACGTGCGTTTTGAAGAAGGCGCACTACCGACTATTTATAATGCACTTACAATGCCTATTGGTGAGCGCACCCTTACCGTTGAGGTAGCGCAGCACATAGGCGATAATGTTGCTCGTTGTATTGCTATGGCTTCTACCGATGGTTTGCAGCGCGGTGTAGCAGTTACCGATACGGGTAAGGCAATAAGCGTGCCTGTGGGTCGAGAAACATTGGGCAGAATATTTAACGTTTTGGGTGAGCCTGTTGATAATGAGGCTGCTCCCGAAACGAATGATCGTTGGAATATTCACCGTGCGGCGCCTGAATATGATGAACTTTCGACCAGTACTGAAATACTTGAGACAGGTATTAAGGTAATTGACCTTATATGCCCTTATTCAAAGGGTGGTAAAATCGGACTTTTCGGCGGCGCAGGTGTTGGTAAAACCGTTCTTATTATGGAGCTTATCAACAATATTGCAAAAGAGCATGGAGGTCTTTCGGTATTTACCGGTGTTGGTGAGCGTACTCGCGAGGGCAATGACCTTTACAACGAAATGAAAGAAACGGGCGTTTTGTCAAAGACCGCGCTTGTATACGGCCAGATGAATGAACCGCCAGGCGCGCGTATGCGCGTTGGCCTTTCGGGTCTTACAATGGCCGAATATTTCCGCGATCAAGAAAATCAGGATGTACTGCTTTTTATTGATAATATTTTCCGTTTCACACAGGCGGGATCTGAGGTTTCGGCGCTTCTTGGCCGTATGCCGTCGGCCGTTGGTTATCAGCCTACACTTGCTACCGAAATGGGTGCCTTGCAAGAGCGTATTACATCTACCAAAAAGGGTTCTATTACATCAATTCAGGCAGTATACGTACCTGCTGATGACCTTACCGACCCAGCTCCTGCTACAACCTTTGCCCACTTGGATGCTACCACCGTTTTGTCACGTAGTATAGCGTCACAGGGTATTTACCCTGCGGTTGACCCACTTGAGTCAACCAGCCGAATACTTTCAGCAGAGGTTTTGGGCGAAGAGCACTATTTTGTTGCGCGTGAAGTTCAAAGAATATTACAGCGCTATAATGAGCTTATGGATATTATCGCCATTATGGGTATGGACGAACTTTCTGATGACGATAAGCTACTTGTAGGTCGCGCGCGTAAAATTCAGCGTTTCTTATCACAACCCTTCCACGTATCTGAAAAGTTTATTGGTATTGAGGGTACTTATGTGCCGGTTGCCGAGACTATTCGCGGCTTTAAAGAGATTATTGAGGGTAAGCACGATGACCTACCCGAAAGCGCATTCTTGTTTGTTGGCACTATTGATGAGGCAGTTGCAAAAGCAAAAGGTGATAAGTAATGAATACCTATAATCTTATAATTTCTACACCCGATGGCAGTGTGTTTGACGAAGAGGCAATATCGCTTGTTGTGCGTGGCACTGAGGGTGAACTTGCGGTAATGGCAGGTCATATACCATTTATTACAGCGGTAAAGCCGTGTGAATGTAAAATTGCTTTACCAAATAACATTGATAAAATTGCTACTATTGGCGGCGGAATACTCACCGTACAAAACGATAAAACCACATTGCTTTGCAGTGATTTTAAATGGAATTAAAATTAAACCCACGATTTTAAATCGTGGGTTTTGGTTTTATATTATCTTTTTAATGCTTTTGTCAAGCATTGTTCTTAACTTGCTTTTATTAGAAAAAACAATTAAAAGTATGAGCAGTTCTACTACGGTCATAACAACAGCGCCTAAAATTCTTGTAACCAGCACTGCCCAAAACGCATCTACACCACCACGATACATTATAGAAATCCAAAGGGTATTTAATACGAGAGAACAAACAGCTTTATTTAACAACACACAAATTACTATTTTTAAGGGTGTTGCGTTTTTGTATAAAAATTCGGCAAGAATAAGTCCGTAAACACAGTTTGTAAGGGTGAAACCCGGAAAATAAGTACCAAACGGGAATAAAAGTGAACCTATAAGATCGCCAACACCTGCAACTGCAGTGGCATACGGAGTTCCTAAAAAAGACGCTGCAAAAGCAACTACAATAAAGCCAAAGCTAATATCCTGACTCCATATTTTATAAGTGGGAACAAGCCTTTCTAAAAGTACGTTAAGCGCAACTAAAAGTGCTGTTAAAATTATTTTAAAAAGTTGCGACTGTTTTTTGTTTTTTACCATAATAAAAACCTCCTATCATCCTAACTGGCTGATAATAGGAGGTATTTTGTATATAATACAACTATTATTTGTCAGCGGGATGCGACAGCAAAACCGCGAATTAAAAAATTCTTCGTCTGCGTGACAACTCCCCGTTCACGCAACACTTAACGCTATGCCGTCTACTCTGAAATACTGTAACTATATTATATAACTTTTTTTGTATTTGTCAATCAAATTTTGCCGCTATCACGCAACACCTTTACTTTAAGAACTGCAATTTGAGTTTTTGCATCTTTAATCTCGCCCGATAGAACCATTTCTACTGCTTTTTCAAGTGGAATACGCAACACATCTAAAAATTCGTCTTCGTCGGGGTGCATCTCACCAAACGAAAGACCTGTTGCAAGATAGCAGTATATAACCTCGTTTATATAACCGGGTGTGGGGTAAAGCGGCTTAAGGTCAATATATGTTTGTGCGGTGGCGCCTGTTTCCTCCTGTAATTCGCGTTTGCCGCAAAGAAGCGGGTCTTCATCTAAACTGTCACGCTTGCCTGCAGGAATTTCCAGCGTTTCCTCACCATACGGATAACGCCACTGACGCACAAAAAGCAGTTCGTCATTGTCGGTTAGTGCCGCAACACATACGCCACCGGGATGTTCTATTACTTCGCGAGTGCCTGTATTACCGTTTGGAAGTAGTACCGTATCTTGTCGCAAGGATATTATTCTACCCTTAAACTTGTATTCATGCTTTAATTGTTTTTCTTCTAAATTCATTATTTTAGACCACCTTTAATATACTTTTAATATAATGTTTTTTAGAGGGTGTTGTTTTGAATAGAATTGTAAAGTCGATGGATTATGATTGTTTGGAAATGAAAAAAATTATAGATGCGTTATGTTGCAGAAATTCGGTTTTACAACAGTTTAGTATAGGTAAAAGCTGCGCAGGACGTGATATAACGGCAATAAAAATAAATTCTGCTACAGAATATGTGCTACTAACCGCTGCTTTTCACGGTAGCGAACATATAACAAGTAATATCTTACTAATGTTTATAGAAGAATTTTGCGAAGCATATATAAAAAATAGTATTATTAGCGGAATCAATATACGAAAGGCCTTGGGAAATCGCGGCATAATTTTTGTTCCCCGTGTAAATCCCGATGGGTGCGAAATATCTATACGCGGAGCGCTTGGTTGTGGTAAAGAGGCGGGCGCAATTTACAAAATGTGTCAGGGTGATTTTACCCATTTTAACGCCAATCTGCGCGGTGTAGATATAAATCATAATTTTGACGCAGGGTGGAAAAAACTACACGAGCTTGAGCGAAAGAACGGAATACTCGGCCCTGCGGCAACCCGTTTTGGCGGGGAGCGGCCACACAGTGAGCCAGAAACAATGGCATTAGTAAATCTTTGTAAAGAGTATAACATACACCACGCTTTAGCGTTACATTCACAGGGCGAGGTTATATATTGGAGCTATAACGGTCTTGAGAGCAAGACCGCCAAACGTATGGCCGAGATTATGGCGGCTACCAGCGGCTACGCCCTTGATACGCCTGTAGGGCTTGCGATGGGCGGTGGATTTAAGGACTGGTTTATAAGTGAATATTTACGCCCCGCTTTTACTGTAGAGGTTGGCACAGGTAAAAACCCGCTGCCTATAGGTTGTGCCGAAAAAATATATAACCAGCTTCGAGAAATGCTTACAATATCTACTATAATGTAATTTTATCATTATATTATTACTATTTCAATAAAAATTTTGCGACATACCTTTTAAATTTTTATAATTATACATACAAAAAAATCTTGAAAATAGATATGTAGTGGAGTATAATTACTCTGTTAAGGATATGATATGCTGCAAGAAGTAATCGGTATATCAAAAGGGGATGTTTTGTGCGTGATTCTTCCCTCACATCCAAAAAGAAAGGATATGTTGAAAAAATGAAAAAAGAACGCAGAGTAGGAACAATATCAAGAGGTATTCGTTGCCCAATTATTCGTGAGGGCGATAATCTGGCAGCTATAGTAGCAGACAGCGTTATCGAGGCTGCCGAGATAGAAGGCTTTGAGCTTCGTGATCGTGACGTTATTGCTATGACCGAATCGATTGTGGCACGTGCGCAGGGTAACTATGCAAATATTGATAATATTGCAGCCGATGTAAAGGCAAAGCTTGGCGGAGGCACTATTGGCGTTATTTTTCCAATTCTATCGCGTAACCGTTTTGCAATATGTCTTCGCGGCATAGCAAAGGGCGCCAAAAAGATAGTTCTTATGCTCAGCTATCCTTCTGATGAGGTGGGCAATTCACTTGCAACATATGATTTAATTGATGCTGCGGGCATAAATCCGTACAGCGATGTTTTATCACTTGAGCGCTACCGTGAGGTTTTTGGTGTTCAGAAGCTCGAATTTACAGGAGTTGACTACGTTCAGTATTATGCTGACCTTATTAAAGAAATGGGCGCCGAGGTTGAAATTATTTTTGCTAACCAGCCTAAAGCAATTCTTGATTACACCGACTGTGTGCTCACCTGTGATATTCACACACGCGCACGTACTAAGCGATTGCTTAAAGCTGCGGGAGCCAAAGTTGTTTGTGGCCTTGATGATATTATGACAGCATCTGTTGATGGTAGCGGTTATAACGAAAAGTACGGATTGCTTGGTTCTAACAAATCCACCGAAGAAACCATCAAGCTGTTTCCAAAAGAGTGCAAGGATTTGGTGCTTGATGTACAAGCCCGTGTGCTTGAGCGTACAGGTAAGCATGTAGAGGTTATGGTTTACGGCGACGGTGCATTCAAGGATCCACAAGGTAAAATTTGGGAGCTTGCCGATCCGGTGGTTTCTCCCGCCTTTACTGACGGACTAATTGGTACGCCTAATGAATTAAAGCTTAAATATCTTGCAGATAACGATTTTAAGGATTTAAGCGGCGATGCGCTTAAAGAGGCTATTTCTGCAAGCATTAAAGAAAAGGACGGCAGTCTTGTGGGTAATATGGCGGCGCAGGGTACAACACCTCGTCAGCTTACCGACCTTATCGGCTCACTTTGCGACCTTACAAGTGGTTCAGGCGATAAAGGTACCCCAGTAGTCCTCGTGCAAGGATATTTTGATAACTATACAAATTAAGGAGGACAAACCCATGAGTTCAAACGTAAGACCAGATTCTATGGAAAGAATTACTACCGTAGAGCTTGCTAATAAATTTATTGAACAGCAGATTGCCGAGGTTAGAGCACAGGTAGGAGACAAAAAAGTGCTTCTTGCTCTTTCGGGCGGTGTTGACAGCTCGGTTGTAGCGGCGCTTCTTATCAAGGCTATTGGCAAACAGCTTGTTTGTGTGCACGTAAATCACGGACTTATGCGCAAGGGTGAAAGTGAACAGGTTGTTGAAATTTTTGGTAAAGAGCTCGACGCCAACCTAATTTATATTGATGCTACCGACCGTTTCCTTGAACTTCTTGCAGGTGAGGCAGATCCTGAACGCAAGCGCAAGATTATCGGCGGAGAATTTATTAAGGTGTTTGATGAAGAGGCTGCCAAATTAGAGGGTATTTCTTTCTTAGCGCAAGGTACGATTTACCCTGATATATTAGAATCTGACGGCGTTAAGGCGCATCACAATGTAGGCGGCCTACCCGAAGATATGGAAATGGAGCTTGTAGAGCCTGTAAAGCTGCTTTATAAGGGTGAAGTTCGCGTTGTGGGTGAGGCTTTAGGTCTACCTCACGCTATGGTTTACCGTCAACCATTCCCAGGTCCTGGTCTTGGTGTTCGCTGTCTTGGCGCAATCACACGTGATAGACTTCATGCCCTTCGCGAAGCCGATGCAATTTTACGTGAGGAGTTTGACAAAAACGGCCTTGCGGGTAAGGTGTGGCAGTATTTTATTGCTATTCCCGATATGACCGCCGTTGGCGTTATCGATGGTAAGCGTCTTGATGGATGGTGCGCAATAATACGCGCGGTTAATACTACCGATGCTATGACCGCAACCATTGAGGAAATACCGTATTCTTTACTGCATCATATTACGGCTCGTATCACAAGCGAGGTAAAGGGTATTAGCAGAGTACTTATGGATATTACACCCAAGCCTGTCGGCACCATAGAATTTGAGTAAATGTTTTTAAAATTGCCACTGCAAAGGTATTTCTTTGCGGTGGTTTTTTGATGCAATAAAAAAGCTTACTCCTTTTTAAGTGAGTAAGCTTTTTATTATTTTGCTGTATTTTTAGTTTTTCTTTTGCGTATACAGTCGGCGATTTCTACCGATTGCAAACCGCTTGAAACGTCTTCGGTGTAATCGCCCGAACGCACCGCTTCAAAAAAATCTCGATTTTCTTGATAAAAACCGCTTTCGAGGAACATTTCGGTGCTGTCTATAAGGCTGTCACCGTAGATAGTATCGGTAACATTATTGCCCACAAGGCGCGTAAGCTTACCGGGGGAATCGGGATTACTCCAAAAAGGCAGTTCCACAAAGTAGCTGGCAACATCTGTGTTTACAGAAATTCTTTCAGCTACTGTGCCGCCCATAGCAACAAGCGACAGTTGAGCTATTGCTCCGCTTTCAAAAATTCCGTTCAGATAAATATTAGCAACGTTTTTGTTGTCACCATCAATTTGCTGATATGTAAAATCTACCGTTTTGTAGTCGCAGTCAGCAATAAATTTTACTGCATCTATAGCGTGAATAGTGGTGGTAGAGAAATCATCGTCGCGACGGTCCTTACGGTACATCTGATATGTTATATTGCGTACTACCTCGTTTTTCGTAAACTCTTTCAAGGCTGCTAAAAGCGGGGTGTATCTGCGATTAAAGGCAACGCGAACCGTAACGCCCGATTCTTTTGCGGCACTAATTAGTTTTTTAACTTCTTTTTTGTTACGGCCGGGCGGCTTCTCTAAAATAAGGGGGTATCCCATTTCTAATATTTGTGTAGCAATATCAACTGTTTTATCAACGGGTGATATAAGACAAACCGCATCGGGCTTTATTTCGTTTAGCATTAATTTGTAGTCGGTATATGATTTTTTAAAACCAAACTGTTCCTTGAACGACTCGGCGTTTTCGATTTTTAAGTCACAACACGCGGCAAGCTGTGTATCGGGATAGGTTTCAGCATATTTTTTAAAAGCAGGACCGTGTCCCGAACGTGCCATATTACCGCAACCGATACTGCAAATCTTAAACATAATCAATTCTCCTTTTGTATTCAGCAGGTGATATGCCTGTTTGTTTTTTAAAGATTTTACACAGGTAGGAGGCTGAGCAAAAACCTACCAACTCTGCAATTTCAGCCATAGTTTTTTCGGGTGCGTCAAGCAGCATTTCTTTCGCCATATCAATTTTTTTGTTTAGTATGTATTCCATAGGCGGAACGCCGTAATTTTTAACAAACAGTCTGCGTAAATGCGCAGGTGAATAGCCTGATATTTGCGATAAATACTCGGGCGTGATTTTTTTATAATAGTTAATGTTTATATATTCAACGGCTGAAAAAAGCTTATAGTTGTCGGCATAGTCTTTGCTTTTTTTTAGTTTTTGTGAACATAATATGTAAATCAACCGCAGAAACAATTCGGCTACCTTGATTTTAGAAAGCGGAGCGCCCGAGCGGTGAAACTCACTTATATCTTTAAAAAGACGCAGAGAATTTGTGTCTTTGCTTATAGTGTTTATTTGAAAATCAAAATCATGCTTATTAAAAAAAGAAATAAAATAATAAGAAAGATCGTCATTTCCGCAGTTTGACAATACTACGTTTTCAAAATCCTTGATATAAATCACGTCGCCTGCAGAGCAAACTTGTTCGACATCTTTGGTTTTAACCTTACATTTACCTGATTCTATACAATAAAACGCCGAGTGTTCGCAGGTGTGATTCCATATCCAACCCATACGGTGTTTGTAATAACCCGCATTTTTTAATGCGGTAACAGGATTTGAAGTAAAATTGTCAAAATCTTTAATGTTACTCATAGGAAGAATTCCTTTCAAATCATTAACTTTATTTTACTGAGCAAAGCAATTTTTGTCAAGGCAAATGAGCGAATTGTTATATAATTAGAGCGTGGATTGTATTGCCAAAAATACTATTTGATTATATAATTATAAAAAATATTACATTCGGGAGAAAATTATGAAAGCATTAGTTGCTATAAGAAAAGATAAAACGTTCGACACTTTTTTTACACAGGAAAACATCAAGCTTGCCGAGTCACTTGGCGAAATAGTATGGCTTGATACCGCAGTTGCCACACAGGATGAATTAAAAGAAAAAATCAAGGATTGCGATACCTACGTTACCTGTTGGGGTTCGCCTGCGCTCACACCCGAAATTTTAGAGTGTGCGCCCAAGCTGAAGCTGCTTACACACCTAGGCTCTACTGTAGCGCCCGTTGTATGTGATGAGGTTTATGAGCGTGGCATAAAGGTAATAAGCGGTTTTGATTATTTTTCAAAATCTACCGCAGAGGGCGCCGTTGCATATATGCTGGCTGCTATGCGCAATATTCCTTTTTATAATGATAGATTAAAATCACAAAAAATATGGCGTGAAACCGATGATTACACCGACGGCGTTATATATAAAAAGGTTGGCCTTGTAGGCTATGGCGGCGTTGGTAAATACGTTGCAAAAATGCTTAGCACCTTTGACGTTGATATGAAGGTGAGTGCCCGTCGCGAGCTTCCAAAGCAGGACAAACAACTTTACGGTTTTACTCAGTGCTCTATGGAAGAAGTTTTTTCAACCTGTGATATAATATCAATTCATCTTGCCTATAACAGCAGTACGCATCATATGATTAATGACGAATTGCTGTCAAAAATAAAGCCGGGCGCACTGCTTGTAAACACCGCTCGCGGAGCTGTAATAGATGAGGCGGCGATGATAAAGCATCTTAAAGCCGGCGATTTTAATGCGGCGCTTGACGTGTACGAACAAGAACCGATTAATATGGATAATCCCATGCTTGATTTGCCAAACGTTTTAATGCTACCGCATCAGGCAGGCGTTACCGTAAATTTACGCGCTGTATTAACACGCGACCTAATGCAAGAAAGCGTGGATTTTATTGACAACGGCATTCCCGTAAAAAATGAGATATTAGCATCTAAGGCAATTAATATGTCCAAATTTTAAGGAGATAAAACTATGCTGAATTCACCGTACAAAAAACCTTACATAACACCGCCGTCCGAGCATCCGCGTGTAATGTTCAGACAAAGCGATAAAGAAAGAATAGTAGCCAATTTTACCCACGTCGAAAACCGTCGTGCATACGAGCTTTGGCAGCGTATTTGTAAAAAAGATTTTCGTGAGTTTTATGATGACATAATCGCAGGAAAATATAACCTTATGGTTTGTTTCATGATAGAGTCGAAAGCGTTTGAGGCTTGGGTTGAGGAAGATGCTAAA
>JAZNSJ010000033.1:0-4059 GCA_045591155.1 Acutalibacteraceae bacterium
GTTGCTGAAATCTGACTGTAAAAATTATAACATTTTTTATTTGAAAAGTCAACAAAACTTGAAATTAAAAAACGGCGGGAAGCCGTTTAAATGGCTTGATAAGAGTATTAACTAACGAAATAAATTAAAGCACAAATTTAATGTTTTTAATACTTCAAATTTTTTAATAGTTTCTGTTTAAAGGTGACGGAAAAGTTTGGGGTGTGAATTGTGGCAGTGGTAAGGGTGTGTAAACCTGATAAGGTTTTCCACGCTTTCCATCTGACACAAGGGCGGGGAAAGAAAAGGTGTCACATTTGAAAAGCTTGTCTTTCCCCGCCAAGAGACTAAACCTAAAAGGAAAAGAAAAATAAATGTTGTTATATAGAGGGTGATTTAAAAGTGAAAAAGCCAATGTATCGCAGACGGGTAATTCGTGCAGGTAATACTGTCGAGATTATAGAGACCTATCCCACACAGTTTGGTGACAATCTTACACGAGCCAAACGAGTCACGAATGGTCCGGGTACGCCCGAGGCGATGAAACAATACAACTACGAACAATCGGTGCTTCGTCTTACGAGGTTGCTTAATACAAACTATATTCCTGATGATTGGTGGGTTACGTTTACATACGAAAAACACAACAAACCTAAGACATACAGTGAGGCTACGGCTGATTTAAGCGCTTTTATAATTAAGTTGCGAAAATTGTATAAAGAATTCGGTATTGAACTTAAGTATGTTAAGGGTACGGGTTTTGGTGAACGCGGCGCGCTTCATCATCATGTTGTTATACCGCAGGGTGTACCACCGCGTCGCATAACACAGCTGTGGAAAGACCATATAGGTGCAACAAAAGACGCTCGCCCTCCGTATTATGTCCCGCTTTATCCTGATGGTGAATATTCTACTCTTGCAGGTTATATTGCGAAACAAATAAAAAACGGCACAATTGCAGATGCGAAATATGTTAAAAAGTGGATAGGGTCACGCAACCTGAAGAAACCTCAAGAGGATCCGCCCGAGGATATTGAGGAAATCAAGTGGCAAGAGCCGCCTGAAGCGTGGGAAGGTTACTGTATAGATACCGACAGCATCCACGCGGGCACCAACGAAATTACAGGCAGACCGTATCTGTTTTACCGTATGGTTAAGGTCGAGGACGGTTACACCTGCCGTGATGATAGCGGCAAGCTGTTACGTGGTAGTGCGGCCGTAGAATATGCACGCCGTAAGAATGCCGAGTACATAAAGAATAATTGGTACTTAATCAATAGCGAAGGTGAGGTTGTATTTCTTGAGGACCTCTGCCGACAGGATGAATAGACGCTAACGAACATATTTGATAAAACATGTACGTTAGAACATTTGAAAGGAAGACTGTTATGACAAAAAAAGAATATATACGCCAAATGGATGACGAAGAACTAATAGATGCGCTTGACGATTATGACGAAACCCTAATTACACCATCTTGCAAAAGCAAATACTGTCCGCATTATCGTGATGACGGCCGCTGCGAAATGATTAAAAAAGGCGGTTGCAGGGATGCCTACAGAGCCTGGCTTAACAGCGAAGTAACAAACGACGGCGAATGGTATGAGTAAACAATGGACTGCAGCCGAAGAGGATCTGCTTTCTGAACTGTGGGGCACAGTATCGATACCAACTATTGCAGCACGTCTTGGGCGTAGTGAAACCGGAATAATTGAACGCGCTCAAAGGCTTGATTTAGGTCCGTTTTTGATGGCTGGAGATTATGTATCACTTAATCAGCTGATGATAGCGCTAGGCCATGATAGTGTCGATACATATCATCTTACAAGCTGGATTAAAAACCGTAATATGCCTGTTCATAAGAAAAAGAGACATAAGTGCAGTATACGTGTGGTATATCTTGATGAGTTTTGGAAATGGGCAGAAAAAAACCGAAACTTTATAGATTTTTCAAAGATGGAACCACTGGCGCTTGGCTTAGAGCCGGATTGGGTAGCAGAACAGCGCCACAAAGATTACGAGGCATTTGCCCTGCAGCGTAAAGACCCGTGGACTAAAGCAGAGGACGAACACCTGATATTTCTCTTAAAAAAGCAACAGTATGGTTACCGTGAATTATCACAAATCCTCAAGCGTAGTGGTGGCGCTATACAACGTAGGTGTCAAGACCTCGGTATAAAATACCGACCTGTTAAAGCTGACAATCACGGCAAAAATGCCGAGTGGACGGGTGAACACCTTAAAACTTTAGCAAGCAGTATAAAAAGCGGCGATAATTACGTTCAGCTTGAACATAAACTCGGGAAGAGTGAAAAGGCGATACGTGGTAAGGTATATAACACGTATTTTACCGAAAATCTTGACCGTGTTCGTGCCATGATGGGCAACGGCAAATTTGGTGACGGCGCGCCTGTGCCTACTGTTAAACAGGCAAAGCACCTCAGCGGGTACCGCGTAGACGTGCGTAATCAATTAGCATATTTAGCGGCATTATTAAAATTTCACGCTAATGAGCTTGGTTATGACCCGTATTGGCAGCGTTTTATGTGCAAAAATTGGGACGACGTCGGCGGATGCGGCGCAGGGTGTAGCGACTGCGATAACTGTACCGAGTTTGTTCGTATCAGAGAGCAATATTGTAAGCGCTGCGGTGCAACATTTTATGAACGTGCCGATAATGATTTTTGTACTGACTGCAGAAAAGCTCGTAAAAAAGCGGCACAAAAGAAATATGTGATTCTAACTAAAAGAGGTAGATTATGAGTAAAATAAGAGTTTTTATAAAAAGACCTAATGAAGATCCGTTTATGACACCGATATCTAACGATATTAAAACTTTACAATCATATGTTGACGGCACCGTGCAAAAGGTAACACTGTGTGAAGATTTTGCAATTCTTTGCGATGGTAACGGCGCGTTTAGTGATAAAAAGTTTAATTTTGCAATTGGCCACCATCATTTCTTTGGCACTGCAATTTTTGTAGGTCTAAAAGATGATGAGTTTACGGATGTGCCTTGTACATACAGCACGTTCAGAAATATGTTCAAAAACTTTTATAACGAAGGTAGGTGAGGAAATGGTTTGTAAAAATTGTTTAAAAAACGACGTTTGCGGTAAGCGACATAAGATAGAGCATCCTGATGAAAACGGAGTGGAATATACATGCGGCAATTTTTTATCTGGTGAGGAATATAACGCGCTTAAATTCGAACTTGAGGAATATAAGAAAACACAGCCTATAGGATGCCCTAAATGTCACCGCGGTAATTTCGCTAATGATAAATATTGTTCACATTGTGGTGCTGATTTAAGGGGGAAGTGTAATGAGCGTTAGTCTGATAGATGGGCATATTGACGAACCCGAAAAGAAACCTTATAAGTGTCCGTTTGAAAATGACGGTAAACACCATTGGTGGAGCAGTAGAAACACACGCTTATGTGATAGCGCGTTAGATTGTAGTCACTGTTACATAAACGATATGATGGAGCTACGTCACAAAAATGAACTTCAAAGGCGCGGCGCAAAAGTTTTTTACTGTAAACACAGTGTAAAAGACGCTGAGGCACAGGTTGGACCATTTGAATTCGCACATAAGTGTGAAATAACTGGCAACAAGTGGAAGGTGGGCGTCTACAAATACAACGAGGATTATAATACCCATCCCTGCAATATTCCGTGTGACTTTTGTGATTTACAAAGTTGTGATAAGTGCGTTTTTAGAAAAGAGGTAACGCCCGAAAATCCGCACGGTTGTTGTGGTAGTTGCGCTCATCGACTTTACTGTCGAAATAGCAAACATAAGGATGCAGGCGGTGTTACTGCCGAAGCATTTATCAAAATGTTTGAAACGGAGCTTGAACAACCTGAAGGATATTTGGTAGACCTCTCAAAAGGTGTTTGTAAAAAGACGTATGAAAGTACTTGTCCGGAATACCAAGCGTATATGTGTAACGGCTCGCAAAGTTATATAAAATGCGCGTGCACCGAGCAAATTATGAAGACTGATGTATTTACTGTGTTTTGTCGGCAAAATCACGATGAATGTCCGATTTATAGAGAAAAGGAAGGTAAAACTGA
>JAZNSJ010000034.1:0-3206 GCA_045591155.1 Acutalibacteraceae bacterium
AAAATAATTGAAGAAATTGATGATGCTGATAACTGGCTATATTCATGGTATTTCTTTAAAGAAAAAGATTAGAAAATTTATCATCAAACAAAAAAACAGTACCGCTCCCACCGACCAAAGTTTGAGCGATACTGTTCTTGATAAACCGACTAAAATAGTCAGCATTGTTATTATAGCATTATGCTCCTATTTTAGTCAAGAAACGATTTTAAACAAAGGAGTATTGTTATGGCAACAATTGAAAAACGCAATGGCTCATACCGTATAACCGTTTCAGCCGGGTATGATTTACAAGGTAAGCAGATTAAAAAACGAATGACTTGGACGCCTGCAGACAGTATGACCGAAAGACAAATAGAAAAGGAACTAAAGCGGCAAGCGGTATTATTTGAGGAACGCTGCCAAAACGGACAATATATTGACAGTTCCATCCGCTTTGCTGATTTTGCTGAAATATGGCTATCGGATTATGCCGAACCACAATTACGTCCTTCGACTGTAGCCGGTTATAAAAGAGAGTTAAAGCGGCTTAACGCTCATATAGGTCATATAAAACTTAATAAACTGCAACCGCATAATATTAACGCTTGCTATAAAGCGATAGAGGCCGAAGGTAAATTACGACCTGTAAAATATACCGCTAAAATGCCACTAAAAACTATATTGCTAGATAAGGGCATTACACGTTTACAAATAGCCGAAACTTACGATATAGGCAAAAGAACGATTGATACCGCTATATCGGGCAAGGCGGTTGACGAACGCACAGCAAATGCAATTAGTAAAGCTGTAAAAATGCCGCTTAATACCCTGTTTAGTCAAACATCAGAGAATGGCGGCGAACTATCAAGCAACTATATGTTACACCTGCACAGGCTCTTATCATCCATTCTTGAAAAGGCTGTCAAATGGCAAGTTTTATTGTATAATCCCTGTAGGCGAATCGAGGCGCCTAAAGTTCCTATTAAAGAAGCGGCATATTATGATGAATTTCAAGCACAAGAAATGTTAATATGCTTACAAGATGAGCCGTTAAAATATCGTGCCATGGTAATTGTACTGCTTTATACAGGTATGCGACGTGGTGAACTTTGCGGCCTTGAATGGTCCGATATTGATTTTAAAAACAGTATCATTGATATTAGTAAAACGTCACTTTATTTAACTGATCGCGGTGTATTTGACGATACTACAAAAACAAACGCATCAAAACGTGCAAATAAAGTGCCGCTATTGGTTATAAATATTCTTAAAGAGCTTCGCCGCGATCAAATCACCGAACGCCTAAAACTTGGCGACAAATGGATTGACGGTAATAAGGTGTTTACACAATGGAACGGTAAACCAATACACCCCGATACTATTACAGGTTGGTTCTCACGATTTATAAAAAAGAACAACCTACCACCTATCCATTTGCACAGTTTAAGACATACAAACGCTACCCTGCTTATTGCTTCAGGCACCGACCTGCGCACAGTTTCAAAGAGATTAGGTCACAGCAATATGACAACCACAGGCAATATATACGCCCACGCGATAAAGTCAGCCGATGAACGTGCCGCTGAAATGTTAAACGATATACTACACCCTATCAAAAATAGAGCATAAAAAAGCCGCTTTACACTATGCAATCATTACGCATTTTGTGAAGCGGTTAACTTTTTATATTAAATTATGTTTCTCACCGCTTTCTCGCCGCTTTGAATGATTTCTCACGGCTTTGTCACGGCTTTACAAATTTATAATTCTCGACTGTTATTCGACAGTTCAATTGATAAATATCTTGGGGTTTATTCGGGGTTTATTATTACTAAATAAGACCCAAAATTACAAGAGATTACTAAAAGTAGATTTTTAAGAAATGCCCTATTTATGCGGCTTGCGAACGATTACTAAAGATTACAACAAATAGAATTTCGCACTTAAAATCCCTCGGTAGCGATACCGTACCGGTTCAAGTCCGGTCAGCGGCACCAAAAAATCCAAGAACAAAATGTTCTTGGATTTTTTACTTTTTAAACAGCTTAAATTCATTATAAATATTTTGACGCTGTTTTGCGTTATTTATTGTAGAAACACAGTCAAGTCTGCGCTTACCCATAATCACCATATAAAAATATTTACAAATTGTAAAAATCCAACCAATAGGCAAAAAGAATTTAGATTTATTAACAAATTTAAATTCTTTTTTTGTTTTCTCATTAATCGAGTAAAACAATTGTATAATTGGACGTTTTGAGGTTGTTCCTCCTTTTTTTCGGTCGGATATATATTTTATATGGCTATAACGTGCAGTGTCTTTATACCCGAAATTACCACCGTTTAAAATATCGGTAATAATACTTTCAAGCAAACTATCATCTGCTTGACCTGCCCATTCTTTTGAGTCGCATCCTAAATATTTAATGCAACACAAGGTAAGCAGCTGAGCAAATTGCCAGAGTCCCATATCATTTAACGGCTTTTCAAATGTGTTTGCAAACTCATCGTTTGAAATACTATTAACAAACACCGCCCAATCACATAAGTGTCGCAGACCGACACCCTCGTGTGTTAAATGCGTTGCCGTGTGCAAAAGCAAAATTACTCCGTGATGAAATTTACTTGGAACATTGCATGTTTTGTATTCTATAGTTTTTTCAAAAACATCACCAAAATATGCTTTTATTTTCTCTCCAGTTGTGTTTTGGGGTATGCCGTTAATATTACGGTGCAGCTCACAAACAAGACCGTCACGACGTTTGTAGGCAATATGACCATCCTTGTCCAACACATCATTAGTTACAAAACCGATAGATTTTAATGCCGTATCAGCTTTTGCAATGTTTTCAGGTGATACAAGTATGTCTATATCTCCCATCATACGAAGCATAGGCTCTTTGTAATATGATGCTGATGCCACGCCCTTTAAAACAACGTATGAAATGTTATTTT
The DNA here is from genome assembly GCA_045591155.1 of Acutalibacteraceae bacterium. Taxonomy (GTDB): domain Bacteria; phylum Bacillota; class Clostridia; order Oscillospirales; family Acutalibacteraceae; genus UBA737. Next base: position 2,938 of record JAZNSJ010000034.1, read on the forward strand.
CGGTTAAAACCTTGTGAACCTCATTATGACCATACTCAACACGAATATTTTTTGCAATAATTTGCGAAAAGCGTTTATCTGCGCTATTATCAACTCTTTCTTTTATATAAGAATAAATTAGCGAATAAACTGTCTGACGAAGTGATTCAACAATAAGCTCTTCACAATTATAGTTTTCAGGTAAACCACAATCCTTGCCAAACAACGATTTTGCACATAAATTCATAAGGAGCTTTTTATTATCTTCGATATTTTTTTGCATTAAACTC
>JAZNSJ010000035.1:0-8042 GCA_045591155.1 Acutalibacteraceae bacterium
GGCAAATTTGCAAAGTATTCTTGCTGCTGCGGTGTAGTCCTCGTTAGCGATTGCGATAGCGGTTGTGCCTTCACATACGCTTGCAATGTCACCAAGGTCTGTACCTTCAACTGCGCGCTTTAAGATAGAGTTTTTAACTACAAAGTACTGTACACCGTTTTCGCGCAATTCCTTACGGAGTGCGGTATCGTCGGCAACGGTGATACCCTTGTAATCAACAACAACACCTGTAATAGCGGCGCCGAGTTTTTCGGAAAGTTCAGCAACAGCCTGCTTTTTTGCTTCTAAAACCTTTGCGTTTGGCAATGTGTTTCACCTCCGAGTGAAAATAAAAAAATGTCCACCCAAGGACATAAGGGTAGACATGAAAAATTCGAAAATAAATTATTCACGCTCACCTCGGTAGGCGTTAAACTTACGGACTCAGCCACCTACTGTCTTTGGATTGCTAAAACATTATACATAACTAAGTATGGTTTGTCAAGTAAAAGTTTTAATTTTTTTGCAAAGACGCACCATTATAATAGTGTAGTAGTATCTCTTCATATGTACTTCCTTGTTTAGCCATATAATCAGCGCCTGTTTGGCTCATTCCCACACCGTGACCATATCCTTTTACTGTAAATGTAAATATATTGTTATCGAAATTTATTTCAAAATTGCTTGAGCGTAAGCCCAATAACTCACAAAGAGTAGCTCCTGTTGTGTTTTTGCCACAATAACCAATTTTTAAAACATATCCGTTATCAGTTGTTTTAATGTTGCTAAAATAATTTTGCGCATCACCCTTGGCTTGTGAAATGCTCTTTAATTTTTCGCTAAGTTCCTCGATTGTATACGTGACTTCGCTTAAATAACCATTGGCAAGTGTGTCTCCTACGCTGTCTACCGAGGTAAGATAGGTAAGATTGTTGCCCCAAACATCAGCGCAACTGTTTGTTTTGCCGGGTGATATTGCGTGGTAGGCCGCAAAAATCGGCTTATCGTTATATATAATAAGTTCGCCTTCAACGGCGGATATACAATCATCAATTTTTTGAGCGTATTCTTGAGCCTTTTCACCCCAGCGAGATATAGCCTCTTCGCGTGTAATAAAGCACTGGGCGGTTTTAGCATCGGCAGAAATATCATATTGTTCGTTGGTATCGGTATTCATTTTATAACAGGCAAAAGTATACGCCGCTACCGCTTGTGCTTTTAAAGCTTCTTTTTCATAAAGCGCAGGCATTTCGGCGGCAACAACGCCAAAGATGTAATCCCTTGTGGAATATTCGTAAACCTCCCCATCCCTTAAAACCTTAATTTTTTCAAAACCGGTGACCTTATTGTTTTTTTCATAGGTAATATCGCTTTGTTCTTTTACGGTAGGTATAACAGTATTTTGCTTGATGTTAAGTGATGATAAAGGTATCGCCAGCATAGAAAATATTACAACAATGGCTATAAAAAATGTTCCTTTCATATCGTACCTCTTTAAATTTATTGACATTTTACGATTGCGTATATAAAATATATATGTTGTTTTTGTACAGTAAATTCTTTGAGGTGACAGTTATGAAATATCGCCACATAATAAATCTTTTGTGGATTTCTATACCTATATGCGTAATAATAAGAGCAATACAACTTATCTTTACTATTGATAGCACGACAGGTTTTATAAAGCAACCGTATTCACAGATAAGTTTATTGATAACATTTGTGGTATGCGCGGCTGTTGCATCAATAGGTGTGATGTCATATGCTGCAGAGGATATTGTTTGTAACAACGCTAAGCTACATCCAATAGTTGCCGCAGCCTGTGTATTAACGGGCGGAATGTATATATACGAAACGGTATCTAATTTATCAAATCTTGGTGGCTGGCACAGTGTGGCGCTGGTGTTTTTAAGCTTACTGTCGGCAATAACGTTTATAGCCTACGGACTTAGAAATATATATCTATATAATTTTCCTTCTATAATGCTGATATGTCCTGCGGTTTACTATGTTATAAAACTTATAAAACTATTTGTAAGCACATCGGCACTAGCTATTGTTACCGAAAACGTTTTTTTGTTATTTACCAATAGTGCTTTACTGTGGTTTATGTTTGAGTTTGCGAGCTTTGAAAATCATATTGGGGACTCAATTAAAAAACCAAACAAGTTGTTTACCAGCGGAGTGGTGTCAACAATGCTGTGCTTAGTAACGGCATTGCCAAAACTGATTTTGTTTTTTTCGCAAAAAACACAAGTATCAACAGCCGATGTTTCTGCAGCCGTTCTTATGATAGCGCAGTCAATATTTATTTTGTGTTATATAATCGGCAATTTTTGTGAATACAATTTCAAACGTCAGAAAGACGCTTCTAAGCATACGGCATAGTTTTATGTTTTTAATTTAGTAAAATTTTAGCACCTATATTTAATATGTTGCTTGCAGATGATAGCATAGGTTAAATTGTACTGTTTAAGATTGACAAAAAATGCTTTTGGGTATATAATTATTTGTGGTATTGTATTTAGAAAATTGGCTATACTTTTAAAAGAGCCGTTCGCGATATATCGGTTTATTTAATTTTAAAAGACAGGAGTGCCGTATTTGGATAAGTTTGTTATAAACGGTGGCAAGGCCTTAAAGGGCAGCGTGCATATAAGCGGTGCAAAAAATGCGGCAGTGGCAATCCTGCCGGCAGTGCTTCTTGCTGACAGTCCGTGCATTATCGAAAATTTACCCGAAATTTCTGACGTTGCAACATTACTTCGTGCAATAAAGCAACTCGGCGCAGAAGTACGTGCTATAAATAAATCTACCGTAGAAATCGACCCTACACACGTAAACTCGTTTGTTATTAATAAAAAAATGGCAGAGGGTATGCGTGCGTCCAGTTATTTTTTGGGCGCGTTATTGGGTAGGCACAATCGTGCCCGTGTAGCGCCACCCGGTGGATGTGACTTTGGCGTGCGACCCATTGACCAACACATCAAGGGTTTTGAGGCGTTAGGCGCTAAGGTTATAATAGAAAACGGTATGGTTGATGCTCGTGCCGATGCCCTTAAAGGATGCTCTGTATACCTAGACGTTGTATCAGTTGGTGCTACAATAAATATAATGTTAGCGGCAGTAAAAGCTAGGGGACTTACCGTTATTGAAAATGCTGCACGCGAGCCACATATAGTTGACCTTGCAAACTTTTTAAATTCTATGGGCGCTAATATTATGGGTGCTGGAACCAGTGTGATAAAAATTCGCGGTGCCGAGAGTCTGCACGGCACAACCTACAGCATTATACCTGACCAGATAGAAGCTGGCACATATATGGTTGCTGCTGCTGCAACACGCGGAGATGTAATGATTGAAAATGTAATACCAAAGCATCTTGAATCAATTATTGCAAAGCTTGTTGAGGCAGGTGCTGAGATTACCGAATATGATGAAGCTGTGCGTGTTAAAATGACAGGCAGACCTAAAAAATGCAATGTTAAAACTATGCCACATCCTGGATTTCCTACCGATATGCAACCACAAATAGCAACCCTTTTAGCAGTGTCTGAAGGTACTAGCATTGTAACTGAGGGCGTGTGGGACAACCGTTTTAGATATGTTGAGCAGCTTATTGGTATGGGCGCTCAAATTCAGGTTGACGGAAAAATGGCTGTTATAACAGGTGTAGAAAAACTTACGCCTGCGCCTGTAAAGGCAGTCGATTTGCGAGCAGGTGCCGCAATGATTATTGCAGGACTTATGGCAGAGGGTATTACCGAGGTTGAAAACACCATTTATATTGACCGCGGCTATGAAAACGTTGCCGAAAAGCTTCAAAAAATAGGCGCCGATATTAAGCGTGTACCTATTATAGAAAGAGAATCAAGCTTAAAAAATGCATAAAACATACGGCGGCTTAAAAGGCCGCCGTAAAACATATTTTAATACAAGAGGGTGAACAAAATGGCGCGCATTTGCACCTTAGCAAGTGGCTCATCGGGCAACAGCACATATATATCAACGCCTGGTGGCGATATACTTATTGATGCAGGCATTTCTTGTAAAGCGTTAATGTCTGCAATAGATAACGCTGGTGGTGATGTTACAAAAATTTGCGCTGTTGCTGTAACTCATACGCACACAGATCATATAAAAGGTCTAAAGACCTTTTTAAAAACAACCCAAATTCCCCTAATCGCCTCTAGCCAAACTTTAGAAGATTTAGCATTAAATAATATTATTCCTGAAAAAACAAAAACCATTACGGCAGATCAAGGTGTTATCACGTTGGGTGATATTGCTATAGATTTTTTTAAAACCAGTCACGATGCAAGGGGAAGTGGCGGTTATGTAATAACCCTGCCAGACAATAGAAAAACAGCGGTATGCACTGACCTTGGTATTGTAACCGATACTATAAGGCAAAAGCTTTGCGGATGTCAGGCAATACTTATAGAATCTAATCACGATGTAGAACTGCTTCGTCACGGTCCGTATCCTGCAAGCTTAAAATTACGTATATTATCAAACGAAGGGCATCTATCTAACATTGCCTGTGCAAAGGAGCTACCATTGCTTTTAAAAAACGGTGCAACCCGAATAATTTTAGGGCATTTAAGTGCTGAAAATAATACTCCTTTATTGGCTGCTGCTACCGCCAAAGCTTCACTTGCACAGCTTGGAGCAAAGGAAGGTATAGACTACATATTAAAAGTGGCAAAACCCAAAACGGTGGGGGTGACGGTTTTTTGATTAAAATAACCATTATAGCGCTTGGCAAACTAAAAGAAAAATATTTACGTGATGCTGTGCAGGAATACGAAAAGCGATTAACAAGATATTGTAAGCTTAATGTTGTAGAGTTAAACCCCATAAATTTGTCCGAAACGCCCTCGCAAAGTGAAATTGATGCCGCACTTTTAAAAGAGGCAGAATTAATTGAAAAACGAATACCACTTGGTAGTATCGTTACGGCGCTTTGTGTTGAGGGAACGGCATATTCAAGTGAAAAACTTGCTGATTATATAGATACTAATACCAACAATGGCAAAAATATGTGCTTTATAATAGGTAGCTCATATGGTCTCAGCTCAGTGATAAAGCAAAAAGCTCATTTAAGATTATCAATGTCAGAAATGACGTTTCCGCACCAACTTTTTAGGGTAATGTTATGTGAACAAATTTATCGCGCTTTTAAAATTAACCAAGGCGGAACTTACCATAAATGATATAAAACTAAAACGGTTACCAAAACTTGAAATATTTTGGTAACCGTTTGCTTTATAAAAAGTTTATTAGTTATTCAACTACAAAAAACATGACCGTCTATGGTGGTTATAATGGGGCGAGTACGAATCCATTTGTTTGTAGCAATCGCGGGATTGTAATAATATATGGCGCCGCCACTAGGATCTAAACCGTTTAATGCATCTCGCGCTGCCAAATAGGCGCTATCCTCTATTGGCTCATAAAACTGTCCGTCATAAAGGCAAGAAAACGCACCGTTTTGATAAACCACTCCTGATAATGTATCGGGAAAAGAGGGATGCTCTACTCGGTTAAGCACTACGGCGCCTACCGCTACTTGACCTAAATAGCTTTCGCCTCTGGCTTCGGCCGATATTATTCGGGCAAGCAGTTCGTAATCGGCAGAGTTGTATGAAGTTTTTCCTGATATTCCTAAGGCGGCAAGCGTTTTAGTGCCCACTATGCCATCAGCGTTAAGACCGTTTGTTTTTTGAAATTTTATTACAGCGTTTCGGGTTTCGGTGCCAAAGATACCGTCTACGGCGCCATTGTAATATCCCCATTCTTTAAGTAATCCCTGTATTTCGCTTACTTCGCTTCCTGTTGAACCGATTTTTGAAAGGGCACTTACAGTTACACACATAATACAAAAAAGTACAAAAACTATAACAAATATTTTTAACGGTTTGTTCATATAAAATCCCTCCAATAACAGTATTTCCAAAAACGTTTTAAAAATAAGCAGAAGTTTTTTGTTTTAAAGACAAAAACATTGTTTTTTTGCCCTCTAGCTTTGACAAAAAATTCACTCCTTTGACCATATAATAAATTTGAGCATTTGTCCCCTGTGGAAGTTTAAAAAGGAGTGTTTTTAAAATGAAGGATTTGGTTGCAAAAACGCAAAAGGCAATAAATCAACCATCGACCATTAACATTTCGGCATTATCGGTACATATTTTAACTGCGATTTTGGGTTTTATAGCATCGCGGGGCATAATTATTGATAATCTTATGCCGTTTGGTCTGGCTTTTACGGCAGGTTGTACTGCCGTTTTTTTGCCAAGCGCTGCCATTGGCGCTTTTGTAGGATATTTTATACCAGCCGCCAGTACAGGTGGCTTTAGGTATCTTGCGGCATTACTTGCTGTTATTGCAGTAAGGCTTCTTTTGTCGGGGTACAAAAGACTATGTGAAAATCCGTTCTTTTTAGGTGCAGTGGCTACGCTATCAAATGCTGTAACAAGCGCAGTAACCTATAGTGGCATACCGCTTGATTTGTTAAAACTTACGGCAGAATGTATTATTGTGTTTGGTTCGGTTTTTATTATTCACCGCACATTTATAGCGCTATCGAGCAATCGTACAGGATTGTCGCTTGATGAGATGACCTGTCTTGCAATTTCTATGGTGATCATCCTTATAGGTATGATCGATTTTGCAGTGTTTGAAATTTCAATAGGGCGAACAATAGGAATTTTTTTGTTGCTTGCCGCAGCTCGATATGGCGGCGCAGCAATAAGCAGCGCTTGTGGTATTGCATTGTCGTTTGCCTGCGCTGCAACAGGATCGTATGAAAATGGTTTTGGAATTTATGCTTTTGCGGGACTTGTTGCTGGTATTTTTTCAACGTTGGGGAAATACGCTATTGCAATATCTGCAATGGCATCAGGTATAATAGGGATTTCGTTTATGCAGTTTAAAGACGGTTCGGGATTGTTTTTGGCAGAAATTCTAATTGCCGCGATAGCTTATTTGCTTATACCTCGTTCGTTTGGTATATATTTAAGCAAATTCTTTTATCGTAGTCCAAAGGTAAACACTCAAAATGGCGCAGCCAAAGCTTTAAGTATGCGACTTGGTTTTGCATCAGAAGCGTTACGCGATGTTTCTGACACCGTAAATCAGGTATCAGCAGAGCTTGCAAAAATTAATGCGCCCGATTTTAAATCGGTTTTAGCTCACATAGAGCAAGACGCTTGCGCTGGGTGTAAATTGCGACTTCACTGCTGGGAAAGCAAAGCTACAGCTACGCTTGATGCTGTTATGCAGATGATAAATTGCGCAAAGGGCGCCGATACTTCACCCGATTCAACCGTGTTAGAGGAGTTTCGCGGCAGATGTATAAGGGTAAATAAAATGCAAGAAACCGTAAAATACCGTTATGCGCAGTATGCGTCACTTATAGCCGCTGAGGACCGTGTCGAAGAGGTGCGACAAGTGGTTTCCGAGCAATTTGAGGGCGTTTCAAATATGCTTGATGAATTATCTAAAAATTTGACCACCGACGAGCATTTTAACAGTCGTGCGGCATCTGCCGCTGTATCTGCGCTTAAAAACATAGGTATATACACATATGAATGCGCTGCAAAGGTTGATAAGTTTGGCAGAATGTCACTTGAAATGAGAATAAAAACAGATGATACAACCGTACTTAATAGACTGCAAATTATGAAAATGCTGTCTCTTGCTTGCGAACGCGATTTTGGTGTGCCCGATATAACCAAAACGGGTGATTGTGCCGTTATAACTATAAACGAATATGCAACATTTAGGGTAGATATAGGTGTAGAACAGCATTGTGCGGCGGCAGGCTCTATTTGTGGTGACGCCTGTAAATATTTTAATGATGGGAAAGGCCATTTTATAATGATACTAAGTGACGGCATGGGAACCGGTGGTAGAGCCGCGGTTGATGGAGCGATGGCATCGGGACTGATGGCACGGCTTATTAAGGCAGGCTTTGGTTACGACTGTTCGCTTAAAATACTTAACTCTTCTATGTTGTTTAAGTCAAGTGATGAATCGCTTGCTACAATGGATATTGCAAG
>JAZNSJ010000036.1:0-6116 GCA_045591155.1 Acutalibacteraceae bacterium
CAGGATACATATTATTATAAAGATTTTAATGTCGTGAAAGAAAATTGGAACCACCAGTATGCAGCGGCGCTGTACGATGCATGGACCAATGCAAAATATTTACAAAAGGGTTGTGTAAACAATACCGATGCGGCAATCACATTCTCAATCCCCGTTTTTGCTGAAATGCCGGATGCGGCGTGCCCTGCACCGTCGGTAGTAGTAATTCCAGAACCCGTGCCGACGCCACCACCCGAACCGGTAATTAAAAAAGGCGATCCAAGCGATGACGGTGTTATAGATGTTGTGGATCTTGCAATAGTTAAGATGCATATTTTAGAAATGAATAAATTAGAAAAAGACAGCAAAAAGTTTAAAGCAAGCGATGTTAACGGCGACGGCGAGGTTGATGTTGTAGATCTTGCTGCCGTTAAAATGGATATTTTAGAAATCAGAAAAATTGGATAGGTGTTAAAATGAAAAAAACCATTAAATTTTTAGCAATAATTACAATCATATCAGTTTTGGTTAGTGTGCTTACATTTAATGTTTCGGCTGCTGCCAGCGTTACTACAGGCGGCGGTGAATATACAGTTGGTCAAAGTGTTAGTATACCGATTAAAATAAAAAGCGATGCTCCTATTATGACAGCACAGGTAAAAATAAGCTATAATTCAAGTGTGCTTACCCTTAAGGGTGTCACTGGCGCTGAATACACTTCTGGAAACGGAAGCATAAATATTGTAGATGATAACTTTTCAAATGCAAGTAAAGATGTAACTACCGGTTCGTATACTTTAAACTTTACGGCAGCAGCGGCAGGAAATTCAAATATTACGGTTAATGTAAGTATAGCAGATAAAAATCTTAGCAAAAGCACGGCCAGTGCTTCAGCTGCTGTAACGGTTGTTACACCAAAGCCATCGTCAAATGCCAATTTGTCATCAATAAAATTAAGCAGCGGCTCATTGTCACCTGCTTTTAATTCAAAAACTACAAATTATAACGCAACTGTTAAATACGGTGTTGACACCATTACAATAACAGGCGCTGTAGCCGACGGTGGCGCAACCTATACAGGCGGCGGTACATTTGGTCTGCAGGTAGGTGATAACCAGCGAGTGCTTACCGTAACTGCGGCTGATGGTAGCAAAAAATCATACACTATAAATATTAAGCGTATGACCGAGCAGGAAACGGCCGACGCCGAACAAGCCGAGCGTGACGCTAACCCATTGCTTGTAGTAATAAACAATGCAGATTATACCATAGTTAACGATTTTACAAATATTGCGATTCCTGCAGGCTTTACACAGGGTACTGCAACACGTAAAGAAGCTGAAATTACAGTTTTGAATGACGAGCACGGCGAGTATACACTTTATTGGTTGGTTGATGCCTCTGGTGAAAATGGTGCTTTTTATACAAGGGATGAAAACGATGCCTTTACGCGTGTTAATTGTATTCGCGCAAACGGAAAGCTTTATATTATAGAGCAACCCGATGCACAAATAATTCCGCCAGCCTATGTTGCAGCCGACCGCACTATTGATGGTGAAAAGGTTTCTGCATACGCTTATTTAGACGACAGCCTCAAGGATTTTTATGTTGTGAAATGCTATGTTGAAGGCTCACGCGCATATTACCGATTTGACACAGTAGAGGGCACAATGCAGCGCGCGGCAGAGTTTGACCTTGCTGTAAAGCAGGCAATGGCCAATGCTGACGAGGATGAAAAAAACACAGGTAAATTTGCTTGGTTTACCAATATGAACAAAACAGGTAAAACTGTGTTTATAGCGGTTGTACTTGTGGCAGTTTTGTTGGTAGCAGTGGCAATACTTGTTATTATAAAAATATCTTCAAAAGAAGATGATTTTGAGGATGAGTTTATACCCATACCAAACAATGACTTTATTTTAAACGACTTTGCTGATGATGAACAACAGGATACCGATGCTCAGCCTGAGGAATTGCATCAAGAGCAAAACGACGTTACCGAAAGTCAAGAATAAAAATTAATATAACTATAAAATAATATGAGGGGCGACCAAAGGATTGCCCCTTATAAATAATTTTCTTGACTTTTTATTTGTTTTCCATAAAATAGATATTAGTGAAAGGGAGTAGTAGGCAGCGTATGGCTGCGGCGTAGTTCGTCATCACGAAGAAATTCCGGACTGCACCCAAAACATTTGTGTTTTGTAACGAGACTTTTACTGCGTTTTGTGCAGTAAAAGTCTTTTTTATTGTATAAAACCAATTAAATTTCTAAAATTTAAAATGAGGTGTATTAAATGAGTTTTTTGCTTGAAAGCTTTAGGGCGGTTACTTGGCAGCAAGGTCTTATGTATCTTGTTGGTGCGGTGCTAATTTACCTTGCAATTGCCAAAAAATATGAGCCCTCACTTTTGCTTCCTATGGGATTTGGCGCAATACTTGTAAACCTGCCATTCTCGGGTGTTCTTAATCAGAACATAGAGGGTATTGGTGAAGTTCACGGTATTATTGAGTGGATGTTTGAAGTTGGTATCGAAGCATCCGAGGCCATGCCACTACTATTGTTTATCGGCATTGGCGCAATGATAGACTTTGGCCCATTGCTTTCTAACCCTAAAATGTTCCTTTTTGGCGCGGCAGCACAGTTTGGCATATTTTTTGTAATAATGATTGCTTCGCTTATGGGATTTGAGTTAAAAGACGCTGCGTCAATTGGTATTATAGGCGCGGCAGACGGCCCTACGTCTATTCTTGTGTCACAGGTGCTCAAATCAAACTATATAGGCCCAATCGCCGTTGCAGCATACTCATATATGGCGTTGGTACCTATTATTCAGCCTGCGGCTATAAAAATGGTAACAACCAAAAAAGAACGTCAGATACGTATGGAATATAATCCTAAGAATGTATCAAAGCTTCTTAAAATCTTGTTCCCAATTATTGTAACCGTGGTTGCGGGCTTTATAGCTCCTACATCGGTAGCCTTGGTAGGTTTTCTTATGTTTGGTAATCTGCTTCGTGAATGCGGTGTACTTGACTCGCTTTCGGATTCAGCGCAAAACGTGCTTGCAAATCTTGTAACACTTTTACTGGGTATTACAATTTCGTTCAGTATGCGTGCACAAGAATTTGTAAGATGGGAAACCCTTCTTATAATGCTTTTAGGCCTTGTTGCCTTTGTGTTCGACTCGGTTGCAGGTGTGCTTTTTGCAAAAATTCTAAATATTTTCTGCAAGAAAAAGGTTAACCCCATGGTTGGCGCTGCGGGCATTTCGGCATTTCCTATGTCTGCTCGTGTTATTCAAAAATTGGGTCTTGAGGCAGACAACCAAAATCATTTGCTTATGCACGCGGTTGGCGCAAACGTTTCAGGACAAATCGCATCGGTTTTGGCAGGCGGTATGATACTTAATCTTGTACCGCAGTTACTGTAATATAGGAGGTAGCGCAATGACTTGGGATAGTATAATGCAGGCAATTGCCCCCACCTTTAAAATTATGTGGCAGGGTATGGCAGGTATATTTGTAGTAATGGCAGCTATTGCTTTTATAGTTTATCTGCTTACGACTTTTATGAAAAAGAAATAAATTTAAAACTCCAAGACTCAATCAGTCTTGGAGTTTTTTTGATTTTGCTTGTTTTTAATTTTTTTGCTTGCAGTTTTAACTGCTTCTTTCATATCGTGAAGCTTTTTAAGAGTTTTTTTGTCGTGAGGGAAAATTAATTTTAGCAAAAATATTGCAATAATTACGGTTATTATTTTTTCGGGTGTAAAGGGTATCCACAGTGCTGTAATATATGCGCCCGAAACGGCAGCAAGCCATTCTATTTTTAACCATACGGCAATAGCGGTAGTAATATACGCCCAACCGTTAGTAATTATCCACGCAAGACCAAAGCACAGCAAAAGACGGGGATTAAGAATAAACTCCAACACCGTCTTTACCCAATATTTGATTTTTGGTTTTAAATTCTTAAGATTCATATTTTATATCCTCATCCTTGCCATATTCTAACATATAAAATCTTAAAAGTAAACTGTAAAACAGTTGAATTTTTTATTAAGATGAAGTAAAATAATCTTGTTTGAAAAGGAAACAGGTGAAATTCCTGTACGAGCCCGTCGCCGTGAGGCACAAAAGGTGTTGTGTTTCTACTCTCTGCCGCAAAGAGAGGACAAGCCATTAAAGAAATTTCTTTGAGAAGGCGAAGCACAGCCGTGCCGCAGTCGAAATATTTTTTAAACATATGCCTTTAAACACAGTTGCGAGCGCCAACAGAAAAGGCAAAAAACAAAATATTTTTTAGGAGAATGCAATTATGAAAAAGACAAAAATTTTAAAATTGTTGTCGTGTATTCTTTGCGTTGTGCTTATTGCGGCTATAGCACTTATGACAGGATGCAATGACAACGAGGCCCCAGATACACTATCTTCGACTGATACAGTATCTATCGCCGATATTACAAACATAGGTAAGGGCGATACCCAGTTTGACTTTACCGTTATAGATAAAGACGGTATTGAGACCAAATTTAAAGTATCAACCAACAAAACAACAGTAGGCGAGGCGCTTTTAGACACAAAACTTATCGAGGGCGAAGACAGCCAATACGGTCTTTATGTAAAAACCGTAAATGGCACTACGCTTGATTTTAATGCCGACGGTATGTACTGGGCGTTTTATGTAAATGGCGAGTATGCCACAAGCGGTGTTGACACTACTGAAATCAAGAGTGGAGAAACCTATACATTCAAGGCAGACAAATGAAACTAAAGCTTAAAGATATTGTTGTATTGGCACTGCTTTCAGCGCTTATGTGTGTGGGCGATTTTGCTATGGAGTGGTTGCCCAACATACACCTTGTTGGCGTGCTAATTGTGGTGACCACAATCGTTTACCGTAATTACGCATTGTTGCCGATATATGTGTATGTGTTAATTCAAGGTATAGTGGGTGGATTTGGTCCTTGGTGGACAGGATATACTTACGTGTGGACAGTGCTGTGGACAGCTATAATGTTAGTGCCAAAACGCTTAAACGAAAAAATAAAATATATTTTGTATATTGTGCTTTGCACCTTGCATGGATTTTTATTCGGTATGCTTTACGCGCCCGTTCAGGCTATAATGTTTGGTCTTGATTTTGAAGGTGTAATTGCGTGGATAGTCGCAGGACTTTACTTTGACCTGATTCACGGATTGGGTAATCTTGTTTTAGGAGCATTATTGATTTACCCTATGGTAAAAATTTTAAGGCAAACCAATAGATATGTAAAATAACAAAATCGCTTGACTGAAGATTCAGTCAAGCGATTTTGGCACCCGTAGCGCGAATCGAACGCACATCTAAGTCTTAGGAGATACCGATGGAAACGATAACGGCATCCCTTATAATACCTAAAAATCCCCTGCTGTCAGGGGATTTTTAAGGTTAAAGTATTATCTTGTGTTACGCCATTACCGCAGATATTATCCTGTTTTAACTCATTTGATTAGCAGGCAATTAGCAAGGACGACTGAATTAGGGTAAAGGTAATACTGCTACAAAATGCTCCCAAATTACTTGCAGTATTCTATCGTGTTATTCTATTTCATATTCAACCGAGTCAATCACTAAGCAATTATCGTTATTCCAATGGATCTGCATATTTTCAAATTCTCCCCACTCACCGAAATAAACTCGTTGAGATTTCTTTTCGATTTTGAAAAGAATTAAGTTGATTCCGCTTTTCTTATAAACATCAACTAGGGTATCTCCGCCAAGGGCGCCTTGGTCGCTGTCAATAACTTGAGCGTAGTATTTTCCACTCGGAGATTCAACAGTTTGTACAACTGTGTTTTGACCAATGTTGCCAAAAATCAAAGCAATAAAACTGAAGAAACCAATCGGCAATATCATTAGTGCAGACAAAACCAATGCGACAACTTTGAGTGCCAATGGTTTGCCGTATTTAACCGTTAAGTAGCAGCAACAACCTGCAGAAAGCAACACGCTTGCTATTACCAAAATTTGCGGACACTCAAAAATATAAAATACAGCGTTGATTAAAGATAATGGTGTTATAATGGCTAATAGAATCTGTACCGTTTTGCTTTCAAGTTGGTTTTTGAAAACAAGGTCGAGTATAACAATA
>JAZNSJ010000037.1:0-7465 GCA_045591155.1 Acutalibacteraceae bacterium
TGTTGTAACCACCACCACACACAAAACTCTTCGTGGTCCACGCGGTGGTATGATTTTGTGTCGTGAAGAGCTTGCAAAGCAAATAGACAAGGCTGTATTCCCAGGTACACAGGGCGGCCCTTTAATGCATATTATTGCTGCTAAGGCTGTAGCGCTTGGCGAAGCACTTACCGATGAATTTAAAGCATATCAGCAGCAAATTGTAAAAAATGCAGCAGTTTTAGCAGAAGCACTTAAGAAAAATGGTATTGAGCTTGTGTCAGGTGGTACCGACAATCACCTCATGCTCTTAAAACTTACAAACTTTGGTATTACAGGTAAAGAACTCGAACACCGTCTTGATGAGGTTCATATTACTGCAAACAAAAATACCATACCAAACGACCCCAACAGCCCATTTGTAACAAGTGGTTTACGCATAGGTACCCCAGCAGTTACCGCACGTGGCTTTAAAGAAAAAGAAATGCTACTTATTGCTGACTGGATTAAAGATATAATCACCGACTTTGAAAACAACAAAGAGCGTATCACTGCTGAAGTACAGGCTCTTTGCGCACAATTTCCAATTTATAACGACTAATATTCCATATTAAATTTTTATAAATGGAGTGATAAAATGATTTGGCATAGTTCCTCCGCAGAGAACGTGTTAAACGAACTTAAAACCGATGTTAAAAACGGGTTGTGGACCAGCGATGTTGCAGATCGACTTGATATATATGGTAAAAATTCAATCGCAACAAGTGATAAGTCGGGGTTATTCGCCCGTTTTATTTCACAACTTAACAATAAGGTTGTATACTTTCTTACCACAGTCGCAATTATATCTTTTATAGTTGACCTTGTTTACAAGCAAAACGCCTTTTACTTTCCCCTGCTTGTAATTGCAATTGTTTTATTAAATGCTTTTATAGGAGCTTTTCACCTTTACAAATGCGATAAAGCGTTAGATGAAATTGAAAATGCTTCTAACCCCAAGGTTGAGGTACTTCGCGACGGTAAAAACCAGCTAATATCCTCTGATTTATTAGTACCCGGCGATATTATCCTTATAAAAGAGGGTGATTTTATTACCGCGGATGCGCGTTTAATTTCAGCCGAGGCTTTACGTTGTAACGAATCAATACTGTCTGGCGATATTATTCCGGTAGAAAAAGATGCAAGCATTACTGTAGAGGATATAACCGTTTCTACTGCTCGTAAAAATATGGTGTTTGCAGGATGTAGCATTGTTCACGGAAGCGCAACCGCTGTAGTTGTTGAAACAGGTCTTCGTACCGAGATTGGCAAGGCTACCGATATTAACCGACAAACAAAATCAGAAACACTTCCAATTACCGAATCACTTAACAACAGCGGTAAAATAATAAATATTTCTATTCTTGTAATTTGTATAATTACTTTCTTTATTGGTCTTATTCAAAATTTTAATACAGCGGCGCCGTTTGCTAGCATTACTGTAAGTGCTCTTATGAATGCAGTAGCGCTTGGTATTTGCGCTATGCCAGAAAGTTTGCCAGCAATTTCAACAATTGTAATTGCTCTTGGTATACAGCGTATGATAAGCGATAATGTTGTAATTAAAAACACAAAAGCGCTTGAACTACTTGGCAAAACAGAGGTTTTTTGTGTTGATAAAACGGGTATTCTTACCAAAAACAATATGTCAGTAAGTTGTATATATGATGGTCAAGAATTATTAACACTATCTAACGATGTTTTACCCGAAAAAACTATATCGGTATTGCAACTTGCAGTTTCCTGCTCTATGCTTGAAAATGATGCTACCGAAGCTGCAATTGAAAAGGCTTGCAAGCAATATACTTCTATGTCAAAAGTTGATATTGGCAATATATTTCCCCGCCTTGCGAGCATACCCTTTGACAGTAGCCGAAAAACAATGACAAGCATTAATATGATTGGCGGAACACCTGTTGCAGTAATTAAAGGTGCTCCCGAAGCATTGATTGATAAATGCAATTTGCAAAACAAAGATACTGTTTTAGAACTATACCAAGGTCTCACTAAAGATTCTTATCGTGTAATTTGTGTTTCTGTTAAAAAACTTAATGAAATTCCATCAAGTCCTGATCCAGATATAATTGAAAACGACTTAAATTTTGTAGGACTTATTGGAATTTATGATCCGCCACAATCAGATACTGTAGAGGCAATCAGCACCTGCAATATGGCAGGTATTAACACAATAATGATTACCGGTGATAATATCGATACCGCAAAAACTATTGCCCGCAGAATAGGTATTTTAAACAATGATTCACAAGCAATAAGCGGTGCCGAACTTAATATGCTTTCAGATGCCGAGCTTTGTCAGTGCATAGAAAAATACACTGTATATGCTCGTATTACCCCAGAAGATAAAATTAGAATTATAACCGCTTGGCAAAGTGCGGGTAAAATCGTTGCCGTTACAGGAAATGGTACCGAAGATGCCGATGCATTAAGTATTGCAGATATTGGATGCTCCGTTGGAAGCTATGGTACAGATGTTGCCAAGGGAAATGCCGATGTTATAATAGAAAATAAAAAGTTTATGTCGGTTGTAAACGCTATTCGAGAAAGCCGTGGACTTTTTGAAAACGTTAAAAAATCGGTATCATATCTACTAAGCTGTAATTTTGGTGAAATTTTAGCATTTGTTTGCGGTATGCTTATTTTTGGTATGCCGCCACTTGCCGCAGTTCAACTGCTTTGGATAAATCTGCTAACCGACAGCACCTCTGTTATATCGCTCACAACCGAAAAATCAGAGCTTGATGTTATGCGTCAAAAACCGCTTGCATTATCTGGCCATTTATTTAGCAAAGGTGCTTCAATTAACATTGTATGCGATTCTGTAGTTATAGCTATTTTAACGCTTATTGCCTTTGCATTAGGCGGTGCAACAATGTCATTTGCAACACTTTCAATGGTGCAGGTTTTTCATTCATTTAACCTAAAAACTCATGATACCTTAATTAAAGCCGACTTTAAGAGTAACAAGTTTATGAATTTTACCTCTGTGCTTGTACTAATTATTACAATCTTTTTAGTTGTTACTCCTGCAGGTTTTGTATTTGGATTGGGTGTTTTACCTACTAATAAATTCTTATTAAGCTTGCTTTTATCAATAGCAATTATTCCCATATGTGAAATTAAAAAATTCTTTAGTCGACAAATTGCAAAAAAAATATTTTAATAAAAATCGCCGCTTCAAATTAAGCGGCGATTTTTATTAAAAAGCGAGTATTAATGAGATTATTAAAAAAATCAAGAAATAATGAGTTTAACAAAAATTACCTAAAAATTCCTACCGTAAATTCTACATTTTTTGCAAATTTTACTTGACTTTTTAGTGGTTTAGCCGTATCTTTATTAATGTTAATATATAATTAAATATTAATTTAACGCATCTGTGTAGAAAGACAGTCGGTACTAATGTATGCTGTAGTTTGCAAAACATTACAAACTACGAAAACCCTTTGTCAGGGCATACAAACAAACGATTGGGGTATCGCGCAGGGGTAATGCGGTATTTACCGCAAGTTTACTACTGTCGACACTTGGGTGTTTGACAAAGGGGGATGTGGTTAAATGAAAAACCAAAAAAATAATATTATAGAGCTTAAAGACATCTACGTATCATTTGGCGATGAAAAGGTGCTTGACGGATTGAATTTAGACATTCGCGATAAAGAGTTTATAACTCTTTTAGGTCCGTCGGGTTGCGGCAAAACAACAACTTTAAGAATTATTGCCGGCTTTTTAGATGCCGATTCGGGCGAGGTTGTTTTTGAGAATAAAAAAATTAATGGTGTGCCTTCGTATAAAAGACAGGTTAACACCATTTTTCAGCGTTATGCGCTTTTTCCGCACCTTAATGTGTATGAAAATGTAGCCTTTGGCTTACGTGTAAAAAAACTAAAGGATGATGAAATTAAACAAATAGTTACCCAAATGCTTCATCTCGTTAACCTTGATGGCTTTGAAAAGCGTAGTATTTCTACCCTTTCGGGCGGTCAACAGCAGCGTGTTGCAATAGCGCGCGCTATTGCAAACAAGCCAAAGGTTTTATTACTTGACGAGCCCTTGGCAGCTCTTGATTTAAAGCTCCGTAAGGATATGCAAAAAGAACTGCGCCGTATCCAACGACAGCTAGGTATCACATTTGTGTTTGTTACCCACGATCAAGAGGAAGCGCTTACAATGTCTGACCGTGTTGTTGTTATGAACAAGGGTAAAATCCAGCAAATTGGTACTCCGCAAGATATTTATAACGAGCCCGAAAACGCATTTGTAGCCGATTTTATTGGTGAGTCTAACATTCTTGACGGTATTATGTTAAAAGACTTTGTGGCTGAATTTTCGGGATGTGTGTTTGATTGTCTTGATAAAGGATTTGCCGAAAACGAAAATGTTGACGTTGTTGTAAGACCTGAGGATGTTGACATTGTACCTGTTGATAAAGGTATGCTTACCGGCACAGTTACTTCGGTTGACTTTTTAGGTGTTCACTACGAAATAATTGTTGATATTGGCGGTTTTAAATGGATGATACAAACCACCGACGTATGCTTTGTAGGCGACAATGTTGGTTTGTACATTGAGCCCGATGCTATACACATTATGAAAAAATCAGAGTATTCCGGTCTTTACGGTGACTATAGTACTTATAGTGAAGAGATGGAGCATCTTTCAGATATAGAGCCGGAGGATGACGATGAATAAAAAAAGCTTTGGCAGCCGTATTGTTGCAGCCCCATACATTGTTTGGTCGGCAATATTTATTATTGTGCCGCTTATCATAATGGTGTATTTTGCCTTTACCGATGCGCATGGCACATTTACCCTTTCAAACTTTGCACAAATAGGCAAATTTAAAAAAGCATTTTTGCTTTCTATACTTTACGCTATTATAGCTACAATTATAACCTTGCTTCTTTCGTACCCAATGGCGTATTATATGACCAAGCTTAAAATTTCAAGCCAGCGTATGATTATGCTTCTTATAATGCTTCCTATGTGGATGAATTTTCTTATCCGTACATATTCTTGGATAACAATTCTTGCAAACACAGGTCTTATCAACAAATTTTTGTCAATATTTGGCATTGGTCCGTTACAGCTAATTAACACACCAGGTGCAGTAATACTCGGTATGGTGTATGACTTTATTCCCTATATGATACTGCCTATCTACACGGCAATGTCTAAAATAGATAATTCCCTGCTTGAAGCGGCAAGCGATTTGGGTTCTAACAACTGGTCGCGTATTCGCCGTGTTATAATGCCGTTATCGCTACCTGGTGTAATATCAGGAATTACAATGGTATTTGTACCATCTGTTAGTACTTTTTATATCTCACAAAAATTGGGCGGCAATAAAACACTACTTATTGGTGATGCCATTGAGCATTTATTTAACACAGGTACACAATACTATAATGTTGCATCTACCCTATCGCTAATACTTATGGTTATGATACTTATATGCACCCTTATAATGAACCGATTTGGTGATGACGAGGAGGTTGTTGTATGAAAGCACTTTCACGTCTTTATATAGCCTTAATACTTCTTTTTCTTTATGCACCCGTTGTGGTTATGATTGTTTTTTCGTTTAATTCGGGCGGAAGCGTATGGGTTTTTGAAGGCTTTTCGTTTGATTGGTATAAGGGTCTTACTTCCAACACCTCTATGTTAACAGGTCTGCAGCACACGCTTATTATAGCGGTTTTATCAGCAATAATATCAACAGTTATGGGTACTGCTGCATCGGTTGGTATATTGGCTCTTCGTAAAAAAATCAGTCGAAGTGCAATTATGTCTATTACCAATATACCTATGATGAACGCCGATATTGTAACCGGTGTGTCACTTATGCTTCTTTTTGTGTTTGTTGGCAACCTGTTTTCATTAAAAGAATCATTGGGATTTTTTACCGTTTTGGCAGCACATATAACCTTTAATTTACCATACGTTATTGTGTCGGTAATGCCGCGTCTTAAAGCCACTGATATGAGCTTACATGAGGCAGCGCTTGACCTTGGCTGTACACCTATAAAGGCTTTTTTTAAGGTTATATTACCGTCAATATCTACATCTATTTTTACAGGTGCTATAATGGCCTTTACCTTATCACTGGATGACTTTGTTATAAGTTATTTTACCTGCGGTCATTACCAAACTTTACCCATCGTAATATATAATATGACCAAAAAAACCGTTACACCCGACGTTTACGCACTTTCAACAATTATATTCCTTGCTGTATTTGTGTTACTTATATTTTACAACACTCTCCAAGCAAAATCAGATTCAAGGAGGGGTGTAAATGTTTAAAAAAATTTCAGCATTTATTATTTGTATTGTACTTTGCCTTTCATTGTGCGGTTGTGGGTATGAGTATTTTGAACTTAATTTAGTGGGAGAATATACTCGTGACCTTGCCGGTACAGAGCTTAATGTATACAATTGGGGTGAATATATATCCGATGGTAGCGAAGGATGTATGGATGTAAACCGCGAATTTGAACGTATAACGGGTATTAAGGTAAACTACACAACCTTCGAAAGCAACGAGACTATGTATTCACAGCTTGAAAACGGTGGTGTAAGCTACGATATTATAATTCCGTCAGATTATATGATAGCTAGACTTAAAGCTAATAATATGCTTACCAAAATTGATACCTCTTCTCTTTCAAACTACCACTATATCGATGAGGGTTATAAAGGTCTTTATTTTGACCAAGGTGAAGAATACACTGTTCCGTATAACGTAGGTATGGTTGGTGTAATTTATAATAGCGCTTTAATTGACGAGCCTGAGCATTCGTGGAAAGCATTATGGAGCGAAAAATACCGCAATATGTCGCTTAACTTTAACAATCCGCGTGATGGCTTTATGACAGCCCAAAAACTACTCGGATATAGCGTTAACTCAACAAATCTTAACGAGTGGAATGAGGCTTGTGAGTTACTAAAAGATGGTAAAGATGTTTTACAGTCTTATGTTATGGATGAAATCTATGGCAAGCTCGAAACGGGTGAAGCGGCAATTGGTCCTTATTATGCGGGCGATTACCTTGTTATGCTTGAAGTAAACCCCGATTTGCGATTCTTTTATCCAAAAGAAGGTACTAATATATTTATAGATTCTATTTGTGTGCCAAATTGTGTAAAAAACTATGAAGCAGCTATGCTTTATATTAACTTTTTGTTAGAGCCTGATATTGCACTTGCAAATGCAGAATATATTGGCTATGCTTCACCGCACACCGCAGTAATTAACAATCCAAACTACTGCTACTATCAAAATGAGATTTTATATCCCAAAACTGAAGATATGCCTCAAGTAGAATACTATCACAACATACCCGAAAATGTGCGTATGCACTATGAAAATCTATGGCTTGATTTAAAACTATATTAAGTAAAAACCCCGAATATTCGGGGTTTTTAC
>JAZNSJ010000038.1:0-12470 GCA_045591155.1 Acutalibacteraceae bacterium
ATTGGGAAAATTTCAAGACGACCAAGCAACATTGCAAATGACAGGATTATTTTTGAAAAGGCAGTATAACTCGCATAGTTTGCGGCAGGCCCCACCGCAGCAAAGCCGGGACCAATATTATTAAAGCATGCAGCAACCGCCGAAAAATTACTTTCAAATCCAAAGGGCTCAAAAGCAATAAGCAAAAAAATCACAAAAAAGCATATCATATATATAACAAAATATGTGCTTACGCTATTTAGTGTAGAGTCTTCTATAGACTTGCCTTCAAAATGAATTTTGCCAACTGAACGCGGATGCAACATTTTTTTTATCTCTTTTGCAACAGATTTAAAAAGCATTACCACACGCGAAACTTTTAATCCGCCTGCAGTCGAACCTGCGCAAGCACCCGAAAACATAAGCAATAACAGTATTGCCTTTGATAATCCCGGCCACACATCAAAATCAGTTGTAGCAAAACCCGTTGTAGAAATAATAGACGACACCTGAAACACGGATGTTCGAAGAGCAGTGGCAAAATTTTTATAGATTGGCATAACATTTACTGTAATTGCGGTAACACTAACCAAAATAATTGATATATAACACCACAGCTCACTGCTTTTAAACGCTGTTCGTATACGGCGCAATAAAAGTAGATAATACAGGTTAAAGTTTACGCCAAATATCAACATAAATATGGCAATAACCCATTGGCAATAAGGGCTATATGAAGCGATACTATCAGCCTTAATTCCAAAACCGCCTGTACCCGCAGTAGCAAAGGCGTGAACCAAACTGTCATATAAAGGCATACCGCCTGCAAGCAATAAAACTGCCTCTAAAACGGTAAGAAAAATATAAATAAGATACAGTATCTTCGCAGTATCCTTAACGCGAGGTACAAGTTTGCCGATTACGGGGCCTGGCATTTCGGCACGCATAATGTGAATTGAGCGGTCGGTAAAATTGGGTATAATTGCCATTACAAACACAAGCACACCCATACCGCCTATCCAGTGGGTAAAGCTGCGCCAAAAAAGCATACTTTTGCTCATTGCCTCTACATCTGTAAGTATTGACGCACCCGTAGTTGTAAAGCCGCTGACCGTTTCAAATATAGCATCAACATAAGACGGTATTTCACGGGTTATCACAAACGGCACAGCACCCACGACAGCCATAATTATCCAGGCAAGCGCAGTAATTGCGAAGCCGTCTTTTGCATATATAACACGGTTTTTGGTTTTTGTAAAGGTTATTATTGCAAGTCCTATTAAAAAGGCGCACAAGGCGGTAACACAAAAAGCAAACAATTGCTTTGTCTCGCTGTAAATAACAGCCACAACAGCAGGAATAAGCATAAACAGAGAAATAATCTGTGCTATTCTTCCAACCGTTCTAAATACCATTTTTTTATTCATTAGACTACCTCAAAATATCTGCCAGGTCATTCATTTTTTGTTCGTCTGATTTTGCAATTACAATAACCCTATCGCCTGCAATAATTTCGTCGTCACCTGCAGGAACAAAGGCCTTTCTTTTTCGAATTATGCCTGCAATAAGAACATCCTTTTTAAGTTTCATATCTTTAAGTGGTATGTGCTGGCTCTTAAAATCCGACTGCACATTAAATTCAAGTACTTCTATTCTGCCACCCATAAGCTTGTACATTGTTTCAACATTGCTGCCAAGCGTATTCTGCAAAGCACGCGCATAGCTGGTAACAACATTGGATACCGCTTTTTTAGGTGAAACAATAGAGTCAAGCCCTAATTTTTCTGCCATTGCTGCGAGTTCATTACGATTAACCTTTGCAACAACTCGCGGCACATTTTGCGACTGCGCAAAAAATGATATAAGTATGTTTTCTTCATCCATTCCCGTAAGCGAAGCAAATGCATCAGCAGAGGCTATTCCCTCTTCCATAAGCACCTCTTGTTCGGCACCGTCGCCGTTTATTATAACAGCGTTAGGTAATATCTCTGCAAATTGATTGCATCGGTTTTGGTCCTTTTCAATTATTGTGACATCACTACCTGAACGCAACAGCATCTTTGAAAGATAATAAGCCGTGGTGCTGGCACCCAAAATCATAACATTTTTTGAATGTTTTTTTGCAAGCCCCAACATTTTAAGCAGTTTTTGTATTTCTGAAAAATTGGCAGTAATACAAATATGGTCACCGCTCTTAAGAACAAAATTGCCATCAGGAATAATAATCTCATCGCCGCGTTTTATAACACAAATTAAAAAGTTCGCCTTGTGTTTTTTACGCAGGTCAATAAGGCTCATTCCGTCAAGATGTGAACCCTCTTTAAGAAGCAGCTCTATCATCTCAAAATTTCTTCTTGAAAAGGTTTCAATATTTATAGCAGCAGGTAACTTTAAGATATTAAAGATTTCCTGTGCCGCTAAAAGCTCGGGGTTTATAGTAAGTGATATGTCAAGATATTGCTTTACCTGCGACATCCTTTTATCATTAAATTCGGGATTGCGAACACGTGCCACAGTATGCCCTGCACCCATTTTTTTAGCTATAAAGCATATAAGCATATTTATTTCATCCGAGTCGGTAACAGAAATTAACAACTCTGCTTTTGATACCTCGGCTTCTTTAAGGGTGTCGTTATCTACACCGTTGCCGCAAACGCACATAACATCATAGATATTGCTAATTTCGTCAATTACCTTTTGGTCTCGGTCCACAACCGTAATGTCGTGTCCCTCGCTCTCAAGACTTTCTACTAAAGTGGCACCGATTTTACCGCCGCCAACTATGATTATTTTCATTAAACTACCTCGTTTTAAATACAGATATTGTTATTATACTACATTAATTTTCTTTTTTCCACTACTTTTTTGCATTGACATAAATAAAAAGCACAATTATAATGGTTGTGGTGATTAAATGAAAAAAGACAAAAAAATAGCTATTATTATTTTAGCAATTTTACTTGCGCTTATTTTAGCATTGGTTGGCACATTTTTTATTTTAACTTATATTGGTAAATTACAATTTCACAAAGAAGATGCCAATATTTCAACCGATGCAATACAACTTGAAGACGATAACACCATAACCTACAATGGTGCAAAATATACACTAAATAAAAACATAGTAAGTGTTTTAATTATAGGTATTGACCGCGACAACGTTAATCAAAATTTTGGTAGTGGTAAAAACGGTCAGGCAGATGTTATATTTTTAGCAACCGTTGATACCAAAACTAAAAGAACGTGTATTATACCCATATCCCGCGAGACTATGGTTGATGTAAATCTTTACACAAAAGACGGTAAATATGCAGGAACCAAACACGAACAGCTGTGCCTCTCGTACGCATACGGCAATACAACCGAGGAAAGTAGCCAAAATGTTTTGACGTCAGTAAAAAGGTTGCTTTATGGCATAAACATAAGCTCTTATGTTACCATTGAAATGGAGGGTGTAGAAAAGCTTACAGATTTAATAGGTGGCATCGAGCTAACCTGCCTTGAGGACATTGAATATTCAAAGTACCAACCTAAAAAAGGAGAAAAGCTTTTGCTAAATGGGTATGACGCCCACCTTTATATATCTTATCGCGGCGATGATACCGAAGCAAATGCCAGAAGAATGCAAAGGCAAAAGCAATTTTTATCGGCGCTGATAAATAAAACCGGTAACTTTATTATAAAAGATTTTTCAAACCTTACAAAGTATTATAATACACTGTCGCCTTATTTTTTAACCAATGTTTCTTTTGCGCAGATTACCTATCTTGCGCAAAATTGCCTAAATCTAAACTCAGGTGATGCTCTTGAGTATAAAACCATTGACGGCACACTAACACAAGGTGAAGCTTGGGTTGAATTTTCAGCAGACAAGGATTCTATTCTTAAAACAGTAATTGATGTTTTTTATATAATTAAAGATTAATAAACAGCTAAAGACTATGCTCTAAATTATTAAAGCATAGTCTTTTTGTTTTTATTAAAAGGGATTATCATTATTATCATAAATTTTACAAATAATATTTTGAATTTTCAGCGCCTCTTTGCCCGAAATTTCAAGTTTTTCCTCACCTTTTACTGCATTATAAAATTGTCTAATTTGCACAGCGTGTTGAAAGCCCCAATAATCCTTACCGCCTGTATATTTAAACTGTTCATCTATCTTGTTTTCTGCGGTTTCAACGCTACCGTCGTTATAGATTATCGTAGCATTATCGTAAGAGAATATCGCCTTTCCATTTTCACAAAGCAATCGAACTTCAATTGGTTCATCCACAAAATAATTGTTCATAGCATAAAATGACAGCAAAGCACCGTTTTTGTATTTTATTAGTCCCTCGGCAGAATCCTCAACCACCATTATTTTGTGATTTCTATTATGAAGAGAAGATGAAATTTCAATAGGTGTGCTGTCTATCATCCAGTTAGCAAGGTCAAGTGAGTGTATAGCCTGGTCGATTACAACGCCACCACCCTCTTTATCCCAGGTACCCTTCCAGTCGGATGAGTCATAATAATTATCGGGACGATACCAGGTAAGCGTAGTTCTACCGCATTTAACGGCGCCTAATTTACCATCAAGTACACGCTGTTTTACAAGCTTGGCTGGCGCATTATATCGGCACTGAAAAATAACACCGTATAAAACGCCATTTTTTTCTGCGGTTTCTACCGCTTCTACCGCATCGGCATATTTAATACTCATAGGCTTTTCAGATAAAACATTTATACCGCTTTTAAACGCATCTATTGCAACAGGCACATGCAAAAAATGAGGTAGGCATATATGTACTGCGTCAAGCTTTTCACATTCAAACATATTTTTATAATCAGTATACACCTTACCGCCGTATTTTTTTGATGCGGCAACAGCACGCTCGTATTTAATATCGCACACTGCAACCAACTCTACATCGTCAAACGCCTTAATAGAATCAAGGTGCATTACCGAAATATTACCGCAGCCTACAACTGCAACCTTTAGTTTTTCCATAATTTCCTCACACGAACACTCTATAACAATAAAGAGCCTTATTCGCACATAAGACTCTTTGAAAAATATTTTTCAATTACTGGTTAAGCGAGATAACACCAGCCACAAGTGTAAGTACAAAGAAAACTATTACACCGTACTTTGTAAAACGAGCAAGCTTTGCGTTTACTGTGCGAGCCTTATTTTTAGAAAGAAATGTATCGGCAGCACCCGATATAGCACCGTTAACGCCTGCACGATGACCTTGCTGTAACAAAATAACACCGATTATAGCAATTGATACTAAAATCATAGCTATGCCTAAAATAATTTCCCAAACGTTCATTTTTAAACCTCCAAATATATAAATCGGTTAACTGATAAAATTAGCAAGAAATATGATAACATAAACTTTACCATTTTGCAAGTGTTTTTTTAATTTTAATTACTGCAGCTGCATCCACCAAAAAGCTTGTCTATATCAAGACGCTTTTCAGTATCATCTTTTATAAATCCAAGTAAACGAAACAAATCTACTGGCGCGCAGTCTGCATAAAAAGCATCAAGTACAAAATTTTCTGCCGCTACATGTAAAGCACTTCGCAATATTCCGTCGGCAAGCGGTATATCTGATTGCGGCTCCAAGGTGAAAACCGTAATGCTTTTGGGTGTCAAACTATAAAGGCAATAACCCAAAACCTCATCTTTTTGAAATGCAATTACACACCCTGAAAATTCATCTGTTAAAAGTTTATGCTTGCCAAACAATTCCTCAATTTTTTCTTTGTCTCGACAAGGTAAAACGCTAATCATAATTCTTCTTCCTTTGACTTTGAAATACTTTCAAGCCTTGTTAGCTCACGTTCGTTAAGCTCGCGCCAAGAAGCAGGTTTTAATCCGCCTAATTTTACACCAGCAATTTCAATTCTTTTAAGACGCAAAACCGAAAGCCCTACTGTATCGCACATTTTTCTTATTTGTCGATTTCTACCCTCTTGGATAATAAAGTTAAGTAACGTTCTATCCTCACGGCGTTCAACAACAAATACGTCACAAGGCAGTGTCTTTCTCCCGTCTATAACAACTCCCTCGCAAAGACGCTTTATCTGGTCGTCATCCACAGCACCACCCACTGTTACACGATAGGTCTTATTAACGTGACTTGAAGGATGTGTAATAATATTTGCAAGTTCACCGTCATTTGTCATTATAAGTAGGCCTTCTGAATCGCGGTCAAGACGCCCCACGGGAAAAACCTTTACGCCTACATCTTTTACAAGATCGGCAACACTTTTACGGTCAAATTCATCACTTAGTGTGGTCACATATCCGCGAGGCTTATGAAGCATTATGTATACCTTTTTAGTAACCGCTACAACATTTTTGCCTCTTACTGTTACCTTGTCGCGCTTTGGGTCTACCTTGTCACCAAGTGTAGCAATTCTTCCGTTTACACGAACCTTGCCTGCCTCTATTAATTCCTCTGCCTTTCGGCGAGAAGCAACGCCACAGGCAGATAGATGCTTTTGCAGTCTAATTTTATTATCCTTCATTTCTTACTCCTAAACATTTGAAAGTATGCTTTTGAATATCTCAAATAGCAATAGCAGTTTATTTTGGTTATAATTTATATCTTTTGTCGCAGTTATTGGTAATTCATACACACTATTGTCGTTACAGTAATAATTGATTATACCGATTTGCTGTCCCGATTTTACGGGAGCATATAAAAACTGCGGTAAATTTATTAAATAATTCACTTTAGTATTTTCTGTTACATTTATTATAGCAGAAGGAAGTGATATTTTTATTTTGTCGCCATTTGCAACGAATAGAGAAATGTCGCTTGGTTGGGGTGAAAAAACCTTACTTTCTATAAGAGAAAGTCCCAAATCTAAAAGTGCCCTATGGTCTTGCCAATCATTACCGTCATTAAGCGTAACTGCAATAACGAGCTTACCGTCTTTTTGTGATGCCGACACCAAGCATCTTCCTGATTTTTTGGTAAAACCTGTTTTTACACCTACAACATCATCATACATTTTTAGCAGTTTATTGTGATTTGTAAGAGTGCGGTTATATGGTGGATTACCATAGCAAAGACGAGCCGTTTTTGATGATGCTGCCTTTGCAAAAGTTTCATTACCCAATGCCTCTTTAGCAATAAGCGCCAATTCGTAAGCAGTTGTGTAATGCTCGTCGGCATCAAGGCCCGATGGCGTTACAAAATGGGTGTTTACAAGCCCCATTGATGTAGCACGATTATTCATAAGCTCTACAAAGCCGCTAACGCTACCGCCCAAAGCTATTGCCGTTGTATTTGCCGCATCGTTGCCCGATGCTAACATCATACCGTAAAGTAAATCGTTATATGATACGGTATCACCTACCTGTAAACCCATAGAAGAACCTTCTACCGTAACCATCTCACGCGTGGTGATTATTTTTTGGGTTAGATCTCCTCCAAGCTCACACAGTAACAGCGCTGTCATAATCTTTGTAGTGCTGGCCATTGGTAGCCTTGCATCACAATTTTGTGAATATAAAATTTCACCCGTATATCCGTCAATAACCACTGCTGCTTTAGCAGAGGTATTGTAAGCATACACCGTAAACAAATTTGCAAAAAGCACGAAACAAACAAATAAACATATTATTTTTTTCAAAAAACTTCACCCATAAATTTTATGAGTGAGGTTTTATGGTTTATGTGACTATTTTTATATATTAATTTCTGTCTTTTTATCAAACAAGCTTTTAACCTTATCTATAAGCTCGGGGGCCATATTTATAGCTTTATCAATGGTATTCATTTCGCTGTAAACAGGCATCATATGAACGTTATCACCGTTTATGCATATAAAAGCTACCGGATTAACAGTAACACCTGCGCCACCGCCACCACCAAAAAGCTGCTGATTGCTCTTGCTGGGAAAATCGCTACCGCCTGTAGCAAGTCCAAAAGAAACACGTGACACCGGCAAAAGTGTAATATTACCAACCACTACTGGTGTACCAATAATTGTGTCGGCATCAACCATTGCACGTAGCTTGTCCATTGTGGTGTCCATAACGGTTTTAATGCTGTTTTCGCTCATATTTTTCACGTTCCTTACGTTGTAGTTTTAAAAACTCAAAAAGTGCCGTTAATACGGCTATCAAAAGATAAATAGGTTTTGTTATAACAAAAAACTCTACCTTAAATTCAGGTTTTGTTTTATCAAAATCGGTACTAATATTAACATTTTTTAATTTAAAATTTACGTTGGTTTGAAGAAAAGCAATTATTGGATATACAGCGCTGCATATTCCCCCATACTGTAATGCCGTATCGGCGGCATTAGAAGAAGCCACTGTTAAATCAAGCTTAAAGTGTCTAAATTTAAGATGCTTTAGTATAAATTGTAGCTTTTTTAAAATTAACATCAAAAGCTTGCAAAAATATACAACCGTACCATAAAAGCCTTTTTCATTATATGTTTTTTTTAAATAACTATCCTTTTTTGGTTTGGATTGCTTTATAGATGTATCATCATCTGTTTTTTCTTTTGTTTTATTTTTACTGTAAAAACAAACTATACCCGCATATTTTATTCGATATACAAAACTTTTCTCATAAAACAAATCAATAGTTACGGGTAAAATCAGTAAAAATAAAAGCAACAAAAGCACACCCAAAACAATTAGTAATGCCTTCACTAATTTTCTTCTCCAACTAAGTCTTCATTAATTTTAAGCTGCTCTCCTACATCGTTTACCTCTGGATTGTCCTTAGGAAGCGCAGGTAGGTCACCTAAATCATTTAAACTAAAGCTACGCAAAAAGGTTTTTGTTGTGCCATAAAGTAGTGGACGGCCCGGCAGTTCAAGACGACCACGCTCTTCTATAAGTCCCTTTTCAACGAGCGTTGTAACCACACCCGAACAGTCAACGCCGCGCACCTGCTCAATAAAGGCGCGTGTTACAGGCTGATTATAAGCAATTACCGCCAAAACCTCAAGCGCTGCAGGCGATAACGGAGTGCGGCGCTTGATGTCGAATGCTTTTTTTATATAAGGCGCAAATTCCTCACGAGTTACAAGTTGATATGTGTTTTCAAGCCTTGTAACATAAAACCCGTTATCCTGCGACTCGTACTTTTTTTCAAGCTCATTAATATACTTTTCAATTTCTTCTGGTTTAATTTCAAACGTTTGAGAAAGTCGTTCTATACTTATAGGGTCTCCCGAGGCAAATAATACCGCCTCAAGCGCCGCTATTGTTTGTTTTTTGTTCATCCTCTTTTATGCCCCTTAATAATCTTGATTTCTGCCGTTTCGGCACTGTCTCCGCTTATTTCTACACGATTTGCCTTACATAATTCAAGCACGGCTAAAAATGTTGCAACAAGCTCGGAACGGCTACTAGCCGTTTTGTAAAGCGAGCTTAGCTTACTTTTGCCACCCTTTACAAGATTACGTATTACAAAAACAATTTTGGTAGACACCGACACTATCTTTTTAGCAACAATTTTTGTAAATGGCGCCACGTTTGGCGGAAGTCGGCGTTGCCCACGCCCAACCGCTGCAATATATGACTGATACATTACACTACTGTCATGAATAAGCTCATACGTCTTATCAAAATCATATTCAGTGGGTATACGCACAAATCGGTCAAATCCAATTGTCATTGTAGAAAGCTTCATAGCCATTTCACGACAAAGCTGATACTCAAGCAGTTCACCTGTAAGCTCTTCTTTAAGCCTTACAATCTCATCGTGACGCGGCAAAAGGCTTACGGTTTTAATATAAATAAGGCGCGAAGCCATTTCTAAAAATTCACTTGATATCTCCATTTCCTGTGCGCGAAAAACTTCCATCTGCTCAAGATACTGTTCAATTAAAACCGATAGTTGAATATCATAAATATTAAGTTTATTCCTCGCAATAAGCTGTAACAGCAAATCAAGCGGACCCTCAAAATTAGAGGTTTTGTAAGACAGTGTTACCGTCTGTTCCATTGCTCACACTCCAAAAAAAGTAAATGGTAAACATGCCAAATGGTAAATTAAATTAAACAATCGTGATGTTAAAAAATCTAAAGGTTTGTCAAGTATACCTGAATATACGATAGCAAAAACACCTATAAAAATGTATCTTTCGTATCGCATTATTTGAAAATAATATTTTTGCGGCAAAACTGCAAAAAGTATTCTTGAACCGTCAAATGGTGGTACGGGTATCAAATTAAACACTGCAAGGCTAATGTTTATAAGCGCAATATACCACAAAAACAGATGTATTTGATGCATTATTGCCAGCTCAGTTAAACCAATAAAAACCAAAATATTGCCAAGTAATAACAATATAAACGCCAATATTACATTAGAAAGTGGACCCGCAAGCGCAACCAAAGCCATACCCCACTTGGAGTTTCTATAATATCTTGCATTTACCTGTACAGGTTTTGCCCATCCAATACCAAAAAGCAATATTCCTATAGCACCCATTACATCAATATGAGCCATTGGATTGATCGTTAGCCTACCCTGATAACGAGGTGTAGGATCGCCAAGCTTTGTAGATACAAAACCATGTGCCCATTCGTGTATGGGCAATGTAAAAAATATAACCGCTAAAGACGATAAAAACATTATAAGTATTTCGCTAAAGTCATATCCATATCTAATAGCGTTAATAAGCAAGCAATAACACCCCAATCTAAATATATTTATTTAATTATATATCATTATTGACAAAATTACAAGCAAAATATACCACTATTGATTTTTTTACAACATAGTGCTATAATGTACAAGCTATGGAAATTTTAAAGCTAATTATTAAAGTTATTGACACGGTATCAGGCTTTATTAGCAAACTACTTAAATACAAAATAATTTACAAGCTAACAGGTGTTTTCTTTACAAGAAAATTTAAGGAGGCAAAGCAAAATCACAAGTATGCTATACTTGTTGCAGCCAGAAATGAAGAAACTGTTATCGGTAATTTGATTGACAGTATAAACAAGCAGAATTACCCTCGCGAGCTTGTAACCGTTTTTGTAGTTGCAGATAACTGTACCGACAATACAGCAAAAATAGCGCGTGAGCTTGGCGCAATTTGTTATGAAAGGTTTGACACCGAGCATCGAACAAAAGGCTATGCTTTACAGTTTTTGGTAGAAAATATTAAACGTGATTATGGTGTAGAAAGCTTTGAGGGCTATTTTATTTTTGATGCGGACAACCTTTTAAAAGAGGACTACATAACCCGTATGAATGAATCGTTTGATGCAGGTCAAAAAATAGTTACCTCTTACCGTAATACTAAAAACTTTGGTGACAACTGGATTTCTGCTTCCTACGGTGTGCACTGGCTTCGCACAATACGTAACGAGCATCGTGCCCGTTCGTTATTCCACCTTGCAACACGTATTCAAGGTACCGGATTTTTATTTTCGCATGAGCTTATAAAAAACGGCTGGAACTATGTTTCCCTTACCGAAGACCGCGCCTTTTGCGCCGATGCAGTAGCACAAGGTTATCAAATATCATATAACAATGAAGCCGAATTTTATGACGAACAGCCCGTTGATATTAAAATAGCAATGCGTCAGCGCGTTCGTTGGGCAAAGGGTCACCTACAGGCGCTTGTTGAAACAGGACCAAAGCTTTTAAAACATATATTTATAACTGGTGGCGCCGCAAACCGCGGTTGCAAGCAAGCACCTTGGTATAAAAAGCTATTTAACAACCTACGGCTTCGTTTTATGAGCCTTGATATGCTTTCGGTAGTATATCCACGCTCACTGATGATTTTGTTTAAAAGAATAGCAAAATATTACCTTGTATTTTCTTTAATACTTATGGGTTGGCAATGCTATGATTTTGATTTCTTTAAAATAAAAACTTTTGGTAAAATTATTTTTAATGGTTTACACTTTAACAGCTCCCAGCACGGTGTTTGGACTGTTATTGGTATTCTTACAGTTTCTGCCTTTTATGCTTCGTTTGTAAGCTATTTTAAAAATATCTTTACTGCGGTTTATATTTACTTTATAGAACGCAAACGCATTGAGCATATCCCGTTTTTTAAAAAGGTTTGGTTCTGCCTCACATTCCCGATATTCGATATTATCGGTAAATTTTCATTACTTATAGCTTTATTTAAAAAGGTTGAGTGGAAGGCTATTCCCCACACCTCAAGCGTTAAGATTGAGGATATACGAAAAGGCGGACCTTTAAAAGATAATTATACAACAAAGACATAAAAAATAACTCTTGCAAAAGCGTGTTTTCCTTAACGGAGAATTTGAAAATTCTTTCAAATCTTGTTGAGAACCAGCATCGCATTTCTATGCACAAATTCAGTTGGGCAGTAGCCCAAACCCACTAACAACAGAAAAGAGAAGATTCGTTTTTCAGCGAGTCTTCACTTTCTTTTGTCTGTTAAGTGATATGTTGACTAAAGTCAGCGTGATATTTTCGCTCTGCGAAAGTGATATTGAAGCCTTACGGCTTCAGTGATATTCTATT
>JAZNSJ010000039.1:0-7891 GCA_045591155.1 Acutalibacteraceae bacterium
TGTGGTATAATAAAAAAAGGAGGTGCTTATATGAATATATTTGAAAAATTTAAAGACTTAGATATTGATGTTAGTTACCTTACTATAAAAAAAGAACATACTAAAAAAAAGATAGAGTTCATTACCGAATATGTTAAAACCTGGGGCATGATAAGTGCGCAACGTGATGAGGTAAAAACTATTAATTTCATAGATTGTATGTGTAATGCCGGTGTGTATCACGATGGAGATTTATGTACAGCGGCTGAAGTTATAGTAGTTTTTTTAGACCTTGCAAAAAAATTCCCGAATAAAAAGTTTAGACTATTTTGTAATGATTATGACAAATCAAAAATATTGATTTTGCATGGAGTCTTAAATGAATTGAAAGGAAAAGAGGTTTCAAACTTACGTGTTTTTATTTCTAATAAAGATGTAAATATATATCTCGATGAATTATCTTGTAATCCAGTCGTTGAAGGGATGAATATTTTTGGATATAGTTCATCTACAGTGTTATATGTGGATCCATTTGATTACGGAACTGTTGAAATACCTAAAATCACATTATTGTTAAAAAGATATTATTTTGAATTGATATATAATTTCTTTGTCAGTGATTTTAGAAGAAACAGTAAAAAGGATTTAGGACGAATTCAAAAATGTTTAGGTGGAAAAAAGGTAAATATTAAAAATAAAATTCCTATAATTAATATAATAAGCTTTGAAATTGTTGGTGTTGTAAAACATTTATGATTGTCATTCATTATTTTAGTTTCAATATAAAAACTAATTGCAGATGCAATAAAAAATATTAAAATATTAAACCAATCAGCATTTACACCCAGTATACCCGTATAGGTGTAATACAATACTAGTATGGCACCAATCCCTACTAAAAAGCCAACTGCTTTAGCGCACCAAAAGTTTGGATATTTATTTTTTAACAAACAGCTTTCAACTATTGCATAAATAAGCATAGGAAAATATAACAGTTTCATATGCTCCCATATTGACTCATTTACTGCCGAAAAAAGACCCGCTAAAAAACTTTCATTTGTCAGCTCAAAAAGAAAATGTAACAGTGTACCTAAAATACCTGTAAACACAAATCCCGCAAATTGTAAAAAAGATAATGATTTTTTCATATTTTACCCCCATTTGCTTTACAAGTAATTATATGTAATAATTCTTATTTTATTTACTACTGTAAATTTATTGGGTTGTAAAAAATTAAAACCGCAAAGAATTAACTTTGCGGTTTTAAAAATTATTCTGCTACTGCGTGGTGTGAGTGTTCACTTCTAAAAAGCAACGATATACACCAAACACCTGCTAAAGCAATTACGGTATAGATTATTCTGCTAAGCAAAGCGCCTGTACCACCAAAAATCCATGCAACAAGGTCAAAGCTGAAAAGTCCCACAAGACCCCAGTTAAGACAACCAACTATAGCAAGGATAAGACAAATTTTATCAAACATTTAATTCACCTCTTTGTGTGTAGTATATACATAGTTTGAGTCTGTTTTTATAAAAATATACTCTTTTTTAAAAAAACGCCGACAGTTTAAACTGCCGGCGCCTTGCGGTTAGTTGCAGTTGCCTACAACTTATTTCATACTGTTTTCGTAAGATTCGATCATTTTCTTAACCATCTGACCGCCGATTGAACCTGCCTGCTTAGAGGTAAGGTCACCGTTGTAACCCTGCTTAAGATTTACGCCTACTTCGTTAGCAGCTTCCATCTTAAAACGGTTGAGTGCTTCTTTAGCCTCTGGTACTACGTTTTTAGCCATCGTATTTCACTCCTTACATACACAAATTTTGTTTGCGTTTGCAATATTATTGTATGAAGAAGTTTTTTGATTATAAAAGGTAAATAATGTGCCCATTGTAAATTTTTTCTTGAAATTTTTGTCGGAAAAAATTTGAAAAACTTTGGCAAATGAAACGCGGACACAAGTGGCATTGCGTGTAAATGTGCAAGGAATAATGCATAATTGATAAAAAAATAAGTCATTGCGAGCCGCGTAAGCGGCGTGGCAATCCGTCTCTCTTTTTTAGTATTACGGATTACTTTGCGACTGTTGTCGCTCGCAATGTCTTTAATTTTTATATATCATTTACGTTGTGTATATGCACACCAACCGGAATATTGGTTTTGCCTTTAATTTTAAACAATTTATCGGGGGTTACAAGCTGGTAGCCGCGTTTTTTTAATTCGGGCAAAATTGTTTTAAGCGCTAAATAGGTTTGTTCGCGCACGTGCATACAAGCAATTGCGCCGTCGCAGGCAGTCTCCAGCGTTTCTTTGGCTATTTCTTCTGCTACAGCATCAGTTGTCCAGTCGTGACCGCACTGCATACCGTGACCGAGTAGTATAAGATTTAAATCTTTACAAATTTGCAAAACAGCTTCATCGCGACAAAGATTTGGCAATCTCGCCCAATTTTTCATATCATAATCGATGCGATTTTTAACGTCAGTTACAGGTTGGGTCTTTTCTTTAATTACCTGGTGGTGTGTTAGGGTTTCAAGGCGGGGGTGGGCGTGTGAATGTCCAACAAGCTGAAAACCATTATCTACAGAATATTTAAGCATATACTCGGTGTCGTTGTTAATTCTTGCACCCATTACAGCAAAACCCGCTTTAAATCCATATTGATTAAACAAATCTACCATTTCGCACATAAAGGGAAGCGGACCATCATCAAAAATAATTGTCATATATTTTGTTTTCACATAATCACATCCTTTTAAATTATTATAAATGTTTTGAATTTAAAAGTAAATATAAAAATATACTTGATTATTTTAAATTGTTATGATATAATACTTTGCGTTGCCAATATTGGTAATATGCGCTGATAGCTCAGTTGGATAGAGCATCTGCCTTCTAAGCAGAGGGTCGGGGGTTCGAATCCCTTTCAGCGTG
The DNA here is from genome assembly GCA_045591155.1 of Acutalibacteraceae bacterium. Lineage (GTDB taxonomy): Bacteria > Bacillota > Clostridia > Oscillospirales > Acutalibacteraceae > UBA737. The sequence continues at coordinate 2,917 of JAZNSJ010000039.1, forward strand.
CCAAGCAAAAGACGATTGCGAAAGCAATCGTCTTTTTCAGTTATATTCGCCTTACGGCGAGTAATATTGCTTCGCAGTGATATTTGGACTAAATTCCAAGTGATATTCGCTTCGCGGGTTTTTAAGGCAAATATAATATCACTTTTATGAAATGAAAATATCACTGTGCCAAAGGCACGATATCACTAAAAAGGAATTCATCTATAAAGATGGGTTCCTTTTGTTTTATTCTTTAAAAAAGTAATTTTCAACCGCAGCGCACAGGTAGTGATAAATTGGTAGGTGCAATTCTTGTATGCGGTAGGTTTCGGTGTGGTCGACGTGGATAATAATGTCTGAAAGGCTGTCAAGCTTACACTCTTTACTACCCACAAGAGAAATCACCTTACAGCCTATGGCGCGAGCGGTTTTAGCGGCATTTACCACGTTTTGCGAATTACCCGACGTACTAATAGCAAGCAGTATATCATCCTTTTTACCAAGCGCATAAAGAGCTTGTGCATATAGTAGCGCTGGGTCCTCGTCGTTTAAAAACGCGGTAAGAAAGGCGGTTTGCGAATGTAGTGATACAGCGGGCAGTCCCTGCATAAGACCATGTGCGAGGTCTTTGTCACAAAAGTCGGCAATTTGGTTCTCGTTTAAAGGCCTTTTTTTGAGAAAACCTTTCATCAATTCGCCTACGATATGGTCGGCATCGGCAGCGCTGCCGCCGTTGCCGCAAATATAGAGTCGGTTGCCATTTTCAAATACTTTTATAAGTAGTTCAGTAGCCTCTTTAATTTCGTTTTCGCAACTTGAAAGCAAAGGATATCTTGTTATAAGTTCAGGTAAAGTTTCCATATTAAAATCCCTCAAAATGACCAATTTTAGTTTTGTTTAAGAAGTCAATATATGTATCGTAGTTAATGCCACGAATATTATTGATAAAATGATTGCGGTAGGTATTGCCGTCGAATTCCCACTCAATAAGGAACATTTCCTTTTTATCGGGGTCAATCGTTACGGCATCAAGCTGTAAAATTCCACTCGCTTCAACTGGGCTTTCGCCACTGCAAACAACCACATTGTCGTTTATGCGTATAACCTTATAGCTAAAGGTTTTGTCTTGTGGAATTTCGTTTGCCACGAAAAGATTAATTTTGTTGTTTTCATCAGGCTCGTCAAACATAAGACAAAGCGGTTGCTGTGAATTTTTTATGTAATCGTAAGCAAGTTTTTTTACAAAATAGTAGTCAACTACCGCGTCAGAAATTTGTGGCCACCCGTCTAAAAGATTCCACCAAATAAGGCCGCCGTGGGTGGCTTTTCGTATGCGGAAGCGCTCTATCATAAACTTAAAGGCTTCTGCTTGGAAAATTTGACTTGCTTTAGCAATACCCTCGAGTGCTTGTTCGCCATCACCAAACAGTGCTTTCATTCGCTTGAAATAGTCAACCGATTCTTCTGCTGTGGCACGACCTGTGTTACCGTCCGGCATATCGCTAAACAGTACCGCTACTTGTCGTAGCATAAGCGCTATGCGGTATTCATAGTGACCTATATGATCGGTTTCCATACTTGCTGCGTGAACAATGTAATCTTCGTTAGGGCGACCGTTTGGTAAAATGATTGGCCACAGTTTTTCTGGGGTAATAAATTTCTTTATAGACTCAACGGATGGACAGCCGTGAAAGCCTGTTTCGGATGCAAAAAGCGCTGTCGCATTTTTATAATAATCACTCTTAAAGTAATTGCGCGGACCCCAAAGATGATCTTCGGCAGGGCGGCATTTATCGATTAGAGCAAACGATGTTTCGTCTATGTAGGGTGAGCTTGGCAAATATGGTCTGAAGCCGTCATAAGCGCGCAAAACCTCGGGTAAAACCTTACGGGTAAGAACATTTTGATTTGGGTCAAGGCGTTGAGCATTTTTTTCGGCATAGGTATAAAACGCATCACATTCGTTATCACCCGCCCAAAGCACGATAGATGCGTGTGAACGCAAGCGCTTTACGGCAATAATTGCTTCATTGCGTAGTTTATTACAAAATTCTTCATACTGTGGGTAGTAACCGCAACCCATAATAAAGTCATGCCACAGCATAATACCGTGCTCGTCACACCAGTTGTAAAATGTATCGCTTTCATAGATATTACCGCCCCAAAGACGAATCATATTACAGCCGATATCTTCTACCATTTCGAGTGCCTTTATAACACGTTTTTCATTTTGAGAGGGGAATGCGTCAAGCGGCACCCAGTTAGTACCCATAATAAATATTTTTTTGCAGTTGATTAAAAATTCAAACTTGCCGTTTCCGTTTTCGTCAACTGTAGATGTACGAACGAGTTCAATAAGGCGAATGCCTATACGTGTGTTGTAGGTATCGCAAAGCTCACCCTTGCGGTATAATCTTACCTCTACGTCATAAAGGTTTTGTTTGCCTTCGCCACGCGGCCACCAAAATTCAGCGCCGCTAAAGCTTATGCTAAAATTGCGGTTTACGCCCCAAAAACGAACGCTGTGCTCAAAATGTGAGTCACCGCAAACACCCGTTACAACAGCTTCATAATCTGAAAGCAAATCATCGTCGGTATGTATGCGAATTTGTCCCGAGAGCTGAGCGGTTTTATGTTTTAAATTCATATTGGCGGTGCCAAGATAAAAATCGTCTATACGGTGACGGGGCTTTTCTATGAGTGATACACCGCGCCAAAGTCCGCCCGATACTGTACGGGGCATAATGTCCCAACCGAACATATACGGCGCCTTGCGCACGTGCAAAGAGTCTTCGTTATAGGGAAGTCCCACTGCCAAAGTGTTTTCTTCATATTCACGAGCTTCAATTACGGTTGGGTGAATGTGAATGATAATTTTATTTTTGCCTTTTTTGATATGTTTGTTTACGCAATATTCATGCTCTATAAGCATATTATCACTGTAATCTATAAATTCGTCATTAAAATATATTTCCGCAAATGTATCAATACCATCAAAGCGTAAAAATACATCGCCCTCGGGCAATTTATCGAGTGTGAATTCTTTTACATACCAAAGGTGACGGTTTTCGTACTGTTGACAAAGCAGTGTGTTAGTGCCTTTAAAAATTTCAGGCAGTAGCCCTACACGCTCTAAATCAAGCTCAAAGTTACCTGGTACTTCGGCATCAATTTTTATAAAATCAACATTTTTCTCAGTGTCCTTACAAAGACAATCAGGGTTCATAAAATCCCACTCAACAAGGTCTTTAACTTGATTGTGTGGCGCTATATACAGTTCCCATTTACCGTTTAAATCAATTAACTGCTTCATGTTTTCCTCCTTAATGGTTGTCTGCTGCTAAAGATAAAGCGGCATAATCGCCAAGGTTTTCACCCAAAGCGGCAGGTAGTATTTCTACTACCGAAAGTGATGGGGCAAGTGCTTCTTGCTTTAGTGCTTCTATCATTGTTTCTTGTAACAGGTCTTGGCTTCGTGTGTAAATACTGCCAATAACAATTTTTTCGGGATTTAGCACGTCTATCAAAACAGATAAACCGTAGCCTAACATTTCACCACACTTTTTATATACCGAAATAGCGGTTTTATCACCCTTGTATGCGGCTTCGGCGGTATTTTGCGCTGTGACAGCGCTTAATTCGTCAAGGCTTTTGCAGTAAAGCGGTGTTATACCTTTTTTTAATTGCTCTTTTGCGGCGGATTTTGCCATTTGGGCAATGCCTCCACCGCTTGCAAAGCCCTCAAAAGAACCTTCTTTTCCGTAGCCTATGGGGCCCGTGTCACGCATACGAACGTGGCCTATTTCACCGGCATTACCGTTTGTTCCCGAATAGAGTTTTCCGTCTAGAATTAGTCCTGCGCCCATACCTGTACCAAAGGTTAAGAAAATCATATTTTTCGAGCCTTTACCCGCACCGTATTTCCACTCGGCAAAGGCGCAGGCGTCGGCATCATTTTCAAGTCTTACATATCCACCGTATTTTTCTTTTAAATAATCTACAACTTTTATATCTTTAAATCGTGGTAAGTTAGGTGGAGAAATTATAATTCCCTTTTTATTGTCAAGCGGCCCGCCGCAGCTAATACCAATGCGGCTAAAGTCGTCGGTCATATCTTCGGCTAAAGCACACATTTTATCTATCATTTCATATCCCGAAATACTATGGTCGGTGGGTATGACTTTTTTATCCAAAATATGCATAATGCCATCTATTTCTTCGCCGATACTTACGGCGCATTTGGTTCCGCCTATATCAAAGCCAATCATAATCTCAACTCCTTTGACACAATTATACAATAAATGTATATCTTGAAAAATAATATATTCTATGATAAAATTAAGAAAATCAACATATTAGAGGTAATTATGTCAAAACAAATAGTTAAATATGATTCATCGTTACAAAATAATAAGGATTATTATATTGAAGAACGCTTTATATCAAAAGGGGAATATTTTAGCCCACACTGGCACGATTATTTTGAGCTTGAAATAGTGCTTGGTGGCGGTGGTGAGCATATATATAATAATACAAGTTATATGTTGCATCGCGGCAGTATCTATTTAATGTCATATTATGATTTTCACGAGCTAAAAGCAAAAGAGGATATGCAAATACTAAAACTGCAGTTTAATGAAAATGTTTTACCAAATGAACTTAACGATTTTTTGTTTTTAAGTCATAACCGTTTTTGTTGCTCGGTGGGTGAAAATGAAATGCAACATATTATAAAATTATTTAGTATTTTAAAACGCGAGGAGCAGTGTGGCGGTCTTTTTAGCGAAATGCTTATTAAAAACCTTATAGCCGAAATTATTATTACGGTTATAAGAAATTCATCGCAAAATGAAGACACCGTAATACCGTCGCTATTGCAAAATGCCGTGGCATATATACGAAATAATTTTAGAGAACCGTTGACACTAGGACTGCTAGCCAAGCACTGTAACGTAACTCCCAATTATCTTGGTGTTCAGTTTACAAAAAAGATGGG
>JAZNSJ010000040.1:0-7024 GCA_045591155.1 Acutalibacteraceae bacterium
TCCAACTCCTTGGCTCACAGAACGACATGGCTACGATCCGACTTGTAGTTTATATGCGAAAAAATCGTTCAGTGGGAAAGAGCTTATTATCTTACGAGCAGGCGCTTTCAAAGGCGGAAAATTTTTTAGAGCAGATACAGATAACAGGTATGATAGACACCTACTTTTATACAGATAATGGTGTGAGTGTAATAAATTTTGCATATTTTGACGGACAAACAATTTGCTATACCGACCTTATAAAAGTTGGAGTTGCTATGGATACGGGCGAAATAATGCTGCTTGAAACAGCAGGCTATCTTACAAATCATACCGACCGAGCATTTCAAACACTGCAAATTACCGAGAGCCAAGCTGCTGAAAAAATAAGCAGTGACCTTGAGGTTGAAAAAAGCTCGATAACGCTTATTCCTACCGATGCGGGTGGTGAAGTAAGGTGTTATGAATTTTTGTGCAAAGCACAGGAAAATCAGGAGATATTGGTTTATATAAACGCTCTAACGCTTGAAGAAGAGCAGGTATATATTTTGCTTAAAAGTGATGGGGGAACGCTGGTAAAATAGCCTTGATATTTGCACTAAAAAATACTATAATAAATTCCGTACAATGTTGTACGGAATTTATTTTTTATTGAGGTTATTATGCCGTTAGTTGAAAATGTAAAACATATTTATGAGCCTAATTCGCTTGCTTGTGGACAGGCGGTATTGGCTATGATGTCGGGTATTGATGTTAAAGAGATTTTTGATATTGTTAAAACCGAAAAAGAAACCACCCTTAAAGATATGAAAAATGCGTTGAAAGCATTGGGTATTTCGTTTAAAGAGCAACGGATAGAGGTAAAAAATATATGTGATTTGCCGCGTGTAGCGCTTCTAAGCCTTGAAACACCTAAATGCTGGCATTGGTCGCTTTACTTTGATGGTGCTTTTTATGACCCTGAATATGGTGTGTGTGACGATTTTCCGCCCAGTAACCGCCGGTATTTTTGGGAAATAATACCTTGACAAGAGGATATATAAATATTAAAATTACAATATATTTTGAAATTTTGGTGATAGTATGGTAAAGATTTCTCCATCTGTATTAACAGCGGATTTTTTGACGCTTACAGACAGTATAAAGCAACTTGAAGCGGCAGGGGTAGATATGCTTCATCTTGACGTTATGGACGGCATTTTTGTGCCTAATATTTCGTTTGGAAATCCCGTTATAAAATCAATAAAAGCACATACAAGCCTACCCCTTGACGTGCATCTTATGATAGACAGACCCCACAGATACATAGAGGAGTTTGCAAAATATGCAGACCTTTTGGGATTTCATTATGAGGCTGGGTCTGACAATGCTGCTACACTTAAAAAAATTCGTGAGCTTGGCTGTAAATCTTATATTACCATAAAGCCTGCTACTGCCGCGGAAGAGATATTTCCACTATTGCCGCTTTGTGATATGGTACTGGTAATGTCGGTAGAGCCGGGTTTTGGTGGGCAAAAGTTTATGCCAATAGCACTCGATAAAATCGCCGCCATAAAGGCAGAGTGCGAGCGTCAGGGACTCCAAATTGATATAGAGGTTGACGGAGGAATAAACGCTGAAACTGCACCCTTGGTAGTAAATGCGGGCGCTAATGTGCTTGTGGCAGGAAACTTTTTGTTTTCGGCAGAGAATATGGGCGAGAGGGTTTGTGAGATTAAGGCGCTTTAAAGGCTTTTTGCATTTTAAAAACGGCATCGCATTTACATATAAGGTGACTATTAAGCTTGATTTCGTCGATATGTAATTTATCTTTTAAAATTACATTTTTAGTAAAGCCAGGTGTGGTGTTGGCTGTTATTAATAATTGGTAGTAACCATCTTTTGTATACAGACTGCTACTTATAATTTTTGTGATTTTTAGGTGGCACACATAATCAATAAGTTGATTGCTGTTATCAAAAATTACTGCAAATTCGTGTAGTGCTATTTTTCGGTATCGTTTAATTTTTCTATGGCGCTTAAATCTCATAACACGGCACCTTTTATAGAATAAAATATTTTGTGTTGTTAATACTTTTTATGAGGTGTTAACAATATGGAAAATCAAAACAAAAGTGAATTTTGGAGATTGTTTTTAAAATCGGCGGTTATAACAATTTCGGCAGTAACGCTTATTTTAATTGGATATTTTACGGCAGGATTTTTGTCGGGAGGATTATAAATGGATTATATTTATTTAAAAAGTGGTACCGATGTACGCGGTATCGCATCAGATTTAGGTGGAAAAACAGTAGAGCTTACAGATAGTGCAGTATATGATATTGCGGCTGCATTTGCTGTGTGGTGTGTAAATAAATTTTCAAAACCCGCAAGCGAATTTCGTATTGCTTTAGGCCACGATTCACGTATTACAGCCGATAGAATAAGTGGCTGTGTAAAAAAGGCGCTTATAAAAGCGGGAATTACCGTTATAGATTGCGGTTTGGCTTCAACACCTGCTATGTTTATGACTACGGTTGATTTACATACCGATGCGGCTATTCAAATTACAGCAAGTCACCATCCCTTCGACCGAAATGGTCTTAAATTTTTTGTTGGCACAGGCGGTCTTGAGGGCAATGACATTACCGAGATTTTAACACTTGCTTCTCGTGGTGAGGAATGTATAAGTGAGCAAAACGGTATAGTTGAGCATAGCGACTATATGAAAGATTATGCCGCTCGACTTCGCGATATGATAATACGTGAGGTAGGCAAGGGTGATATGCCGCTTGAAAATTATCATATAGTGGTTGATGCGGGTAACGGTGTTGGCGGATTTTATGCCAACGAAGTATTGGCGCCATTGGGTGCTGATGTTTTGGGCAGTCAGTTTTTAGAGCCTGACGGCATGTTCCCAAATCATATACCAAACCCCGAAAACAAGCAGGCAATCGAGAGTATTTGTGATGCTGTAAAGAAAAGCGGCGCCGATTTTGGCGTTATATTTGACACCGACGTGGACCGCGCCGGTTGTGTTGATAGCGATGGAAATGAAATTAACCGAAACCGACTTATAGCTATAGCGGCATATATAGCGCTTGGTGGTAAAAAGGGCGGCACGATTGTTACAGACTCGGTAACCTCTGACGGACTTAAAAAGTATATAAACGAGGATTTGGGCGGTGTGCATTACCGCTATCGTCGCGGATATAAAAATGTAATCAATAAAGCGATTGAACTGTGCGAGCAGGGAATTGATTGTCCTTTGGCTATTGAAACATCGGGACATGCGGCACTAAAGGAAAACTATTTTCTTGATGATGGTGCTTACCTTGCTACCAAGATTATAATTGAGCTTGCGAAAGGCGTTGATATAAAGAAGTTGCTATCTACAATGGAGATGCCTGCTGAGGAAGAGGAGCATCGTTTTAATATATTGGTACAAGATTTTCGTTCTTACGGGGAAAATGTAATTGCAAGTCTTGAAAAATTTGCAAGCGAAAAGCAAGGTTATATTATTGCTGATGATAACCGAGAGGGTATTAGAGTATCCACACCAAACGGTTGGTTTTTGTTGCGCCTTAGCGTTCACGACCCTGTAATGCCGATGAATTTTGAAAGCAATGAAGCTGGCGGCATTGAAATTATGAAACAAGAACTTAAAGCGTTTTTTGAAACCTTTAGCGAGCTTGAAATTCCAAAAGGATTTTAAATACATAATATAAAGCAACAAATGACCTGCCGTCACAGCAGGTCATTTGTTGCTTTATATCTTTTTGATTATAGCACTTTGCTTAAAAAGTCTTTAAGTCTTGGACACTTAGGATTGCCAAAAATTTCTTCAGGTGTGCCTTCCTCGGCAATTACGCCTTCATCAATAAAGATGATGCGGTCGGCAACCTCGCGGGCAAAGCCCATCTCGTGAGTAACGATTGCCATTGTCATACCGCTTGCCGCAAGGTCTTTTATAACGCCTAAAACCTCGCCAACCATTTCTGGATCAAGCGCGCTTGTAGGCTCGTCAAACAACATAACCTCGGGGTCCATACAAAGCGCACGAACTATGGCTACACGCTGTTTTTGTCCACCCGAAAGCTGCGACGGGTAAGCATCGGCGCGGTCGGCAAGGCCGACCTTTTCTAGTAATGCCATAGCCTTTTTCTCGGCATCCTCTTTAGCCATTTTAAGTAGCTTTATAGGGGCTATGGTCATATTTTTTAGTATAGTCATATGTGGGAAAAGATTGAATTGCTGGAACACCATTCCCATTTTTTGACGGTGGATGTTTATATCGGTATTGGGGTCGGTAATGTTAACATCATTAAAATAAATATCACCATCGGTTGGATATTCAAGTAAATTAAGGCAGCGTAGAAAGGTAGATTTACCCGAGCCTGACGCACCAATGATTACCACAACCTCACCGCGTTTTATTTCAGAATTGATGCCCTTTAAAACTTCGATTTTGCCAAAGCTTTTTACAAGTTCATTAACCTTTATTAAAGTATCGTTAGTGGTCACTCTTACGCAGCCTCCTTTCTAAAATACCAAGCAGTTTGGTAAGAATTATAACTATAACAAGATATATAATTGCAAGGCTAATATATGGCACATAAGCCTGATAAGTTTTACTTACGATATTTTGAGTTTGTTTTGTAACATCTCGCAGGGCTATAACCGATACAAGTGATGTATCTTTAAGCAGGGTAATCATTTCGTTACCAAGAGCCGGGAGAATGTTTTTAATTGCTTGTGGGATAACTATATACCACATTGTTTGTATATAGTTAAAGCCAAGACTACGTCCTGCCTCGGTTTGTCCTACATTTATTGACATAAGACCTGAACGCGCAATTTCGGCAACGTATGCGCCTGAATTAATACCAAGTGTTATAATACCGCATAGTATCATACCCATTTCACTTTTGGGTACCATAATAACGAATCCCATAATAAGAAGTTGTACCATCATAGGAGTACCGCGAATTACGGTAAGGTAAAGTTTACAAAAACCGTTAATAGCCCTTAAAATAACGGGTGGCTTTTTATTAACAAAGCTGTCATGTGAGGTGCGGATTATAGCTATTATAAGACCGATGATAACACCAAGTATTAATGCACCTATTGTTACTATAAAGGTAATTTTAAGTCCGTCGGTAAAGAATTTCCAGCGGTCTTGATATATAAATGTTTGATAAAGCTGAAAAAGTAAATTTTGCAACCAATCGGGACAAGACTGAATCCACTGTGGCGCGGTGGTTATCCAGCTTGAGAAGCTAATAATGCCCAAATAAAGCACCAACCTTTTTATGTAATATTACGCTAAAAAAGGGCGACACGTAAAATGCCGCTCCTTTTTTGAACTTTAGTTTTGTGTTGAAAATTATTCAGCAGGAATGTACTCGTCGATAATTTTGTCGATAGTGCCATCAGCCTTAAGTTCTGCCATAGCCTTATTGATTTTTTCGAGAAGCTCGGTGTTTTCTTTTGCAACTGCGATAGCGTAGTCTTCGGTTACGTATTCGGTATCGAGAATCTTTAGGCCTTCGTTAGCTGCTACAAACGACTTTGCAGGCTCGTTATCAATAATAACGCAATCAACCTGATCGTTTTTAAGAGCCTCAACCGCTAAAGCGCCATTTGCGTACTGTTTAACATTGTCCTGACCGTAGTCATCGGTGCAATAAATGTCGCCGGTAGTACCTGACTGAACACCAATAATTTTACCATCGAGATCGTCAACGGTAGCGATTTCAGAATCTTCTTTAACAATGATTACCTGAATACCTGTAGCATAAGAATCTGAGAAGTTAACCGATTCTTTACGCTCATCGGTGACGGTCATACCTGCGAGAACAACGTCAACAGAACCGCCTGCACATGCAGTGATAAGAGAATCAAATTCCATATCTTTGATTTCAAGCTCCATATCAAGCTTTTGAGCGATAGCAGCGGCAATTTCAGCATCAATACCTACGATGTTGCCGTCATCATCAACAAACTCGTATGGAGGGAATGCAGCGTTTGTACCCATTGTTAAAACATTGTCTTCTTTTGCGCCGCAACCTGCAAAGCAAAGGAGCAAGCAAAGCGCTAAAACTAGGCTTAAGATTTTCTTTAGGTTTTTCATTTTTGTTACCTCATTTCAAATAATTATAATACAATTACAGAATATGTAATTTTTAGTATGAAAGGATTTTATCATATTATATTTGCTTTGTCAAGCAAAAATGCATAATTATTTTTTAAAATATGAATTTTTAATAAAATATGCAAAAAAATAATGCATATTTTCGCTTTTCGAACAAAAATATGCATTTGGATTAGTAAAAACTGTGCGCGGCAAACTGCTGTTCCTCTTTTATCATTGATAAGATGGTTTGAATATTTATATATGCGTCGTTAAAATAATTGTTTTTATTATCGTTTAAAACCGTTAACTCACCAATATATATAGATATTTTATCTAAAAAGCTGTGATTTACAAAGAGTAACAATTTTTCTTTGTTGTGTTTCCAGCTTTGCTCTAAATCGTTAGCAGAAATTTTTTGGTTGTAATATTTTTGCACGTCACTAAATGTTTTATCGCATATGCGATTTACGTGTGTATGAGAAAATACGCATAAAAAAACAATGAACACCAGAATTATTGTGGCGGGGATAAGTCGTTTCATATTTTAACCTTCACCGCCTTTTTTAATTATTGTGTGTTTTCCGTCACGGTCAAGAGTCATTAAAAATATCTGACGGGCGACGGTTTTGTTTTTCTTTAATATTTTTTGTAATTTTTGAGGTGTTGTTTGTAAAGCTTTTAAAGATTCGTAAATTATTTTACCATCACTAATAACGGGTAGGGGAAGGGTTTCATCTGAAAGCTTTAATTTAATATCTTTTGTTGTAACTGTTTGGGCATCCTTTTTAAGCAACACACTTAAATTGCCGTTAACCTCTAAAACTGCAAAAGCTACGTCTGAAACGTTGAATACATCTTTGTTGCGCAGTAGTTCAATTAAATCTACCACCGTCATTCGTACATCACGCATAGCTTGTTGGTCTATAACTC
>JAZNSJ010000041.1:0-3334 GCA_045591155.1 Acutalibacteraceae bacterium
GCCGAAAAGCATGACAGCTTTATAGCGCCAAGTGGTGATGGCAATATTATAATGGAATTTTCTGGTAAAGAGCTTATAAAGGGCGAGTCAGATGCATCATCTTTTCCGTCGGGTGGCCTACGCGCCACTTTTGAGGCGCGCGGTTACACCGCGTGGGACCCAAGCTCTTACGCTTTTGTAAAGGATAACACACTGTGTATTCCTACCGCATTTTGTTCATATAACGGCGAGGCTCTTGACCAAAAAACACCGTTGCTACGCTCTATGGAGGCAATAAGCAAGCAAGCGCTTCGCATTGCAAAGCTGTTTGGTTTAGAAGATGTAAAAAGCATTAACACCACCGTAGGCCCCGAGCAAGAGTATTTTTTAATTGATAGTGAAATGGCAAAATACCGCCCCGACCTTATCTTTTGTGGCAGAACACTTTTAGGTGCTACACCGCCTAAGGGGCAAGAGATGTATGACCATTACTTTGGCGTTATAAAGCCAAGAGTAAAGGAGTTTATGCGTGAGCTTGATGACGAGCTATGGAAGCTTGGCGTGTTTGCGAAAACCGAACACAACGAGGCAGCCCCCGCACAGCACGAATTGGCTCCCATTTATACCACTACAAACATTGCGGCCGACCACAATCAGCTTACAATGGAAATGATGAAAAAAATTGCCGAAAAGCACGGGCTTTTATGTTTATTACACGAAAAGCCTTTTAAGGATGTAAGCGGCAGTGGTAAGCACAATAACTGGTCGCTTTCTACCGATACGGGTATTAACTTTTTAAAGGCTGGCAAAAATCCCAGTGATAACCTACTGTTTTTGCTTACCCTTGCGGCAGTAATTCGCGCTGTTGACGAGCATCAGGATTTACTGCGAATTTCGGTAGCAACCGCAGGCAATGACCACCGTCTTGGCGGTGCCGAGGCACCACCTGCTATAGTTTCTATGTATTTGGGTGATGACCTTAACGAAATTTTAGAATCTATAGAACGCGGCGAGCATCACACCGATGCTGACAAGATTAAAATGACTGTTGGCACCGAGATTATACCCTACATAAGAAAGGATAACACCGACCGCAACCGCACTTCTCCCTTTGCGTTTACAGGCAATAAGTTTGAATTTAGAATGTTGGGCTCGGCGTCTTCAATTTCTGAAACCAATGTTGTGCTTAATACCATAGTTGCAGATGTGTTCTGTGATTTTGCGGACAAGCTCGAAAATTCACGTGATTTTAAAAAGGATGTTTTAAACCTTATCCGCACTACCGTTAAAGAACATAAGCGTATTATATTTAACGGTGACGGTTATTCAAAGGCTTGGGAAGAGGAGGCAGCCAAACGCGGATTGCTTAATCTGCGTTCTACTGTTGATGCCCTGCCGTATTGGCGTACAAAAGAAAATATTGAGCTGTTTGAACGTCACGGCGTTTATAACGGTACCGAAATTAACTGTCGTGCTGATATAAGCCTTGAAAGCTACAGTAAAACCATACATATAGAGGCATTAACACTGCTTGAAATGGTGAAACGTGACATCATACCTGCAATTAGCAGCTATCAAAATGCTCTTTGCGATACAGTTGCTAAAAAGCGTGCAGTAAGCAACAAAATAAACTGCGATGCAGAAACCGAGGTTATCCAAAAGCTTGCTATATTTAACGAGCATTTAAATCGCCTTGTAAAAGAGCTTCAAACGGCTGTTGACAAGTCACAGGCAACTGCCGATTTGTTAGCCCGTGCTCAAACATATTGCAACAAGGTGCTGTTTATTATGGATAACATTCGTCATATTACTGACGAAGCCGAAACAATAGTTTCTCGCGAATATTGGCCATATCCTACGTACGGCGATATTTTGTTTAAAATATAATTGCGCAATAAAAAATCGCCCAAAAATTTTTGGGCGATTTTTGCAACCTTTTGAGTCTTTTAAAAGTATTTAAGTTAAGGAGGGAAAATAATGGTATACAAAATAACGGCCAACGAAGCCTTTAAAAAACATTCTGATATGGTGTACCGTCTTGCCGTTGCAAGAGTAAAAAATAAATATGATGCGGACGACATATTACAAGAAGTTTTTTTGCGATTTATGAAGTGCAAAGACAAGGTAGAAAATGACGAGCATTTAAAGGCGTTACTTATTCGTATTACTATTAACTGCTCAAAAAGTTTGCTAAGCAGCAGTTGGTTTAAGCGTACCCAACCACTTAGCGAAAGCCTAAGTGTAACGGATGAGTATTCCGATACGCTTGATGCCGTAATGCGTCTACCGCAAAAGTACCGTACGGTAATACATTTGCATTATTATATGGGCTACAGTGCAGATGAAATTGCCGCAATTTTAAAATCCAAACCCTCCACAGTAAAGTCTTGGCTTTACCGCGCCCGACAAAAACTTAAATTAGATTTAGAGGGAGAAATGCTTAATGTTTAATAAAAATTATAAAAGCGCTATGAACAACATAAACGTCGACCCAGATACGTATGACAAAATTTTAGATAAAATAATATTAAAAGAAGAGCTTAAAAATCGCAAAAACCCAGCAACACCTTGGCGAGTGGCATTTGCGTGTGTGGCTTGTATTGCCGTTGTTTTAGGCATAGTATTTATACCGCAAAAAAATATTAACACCGTTACAAGCAATAACGCGCCGCAGTCACTTGTGGTTTCAAAATCGTATAACGAAATTTACAAGATTATAAAGCCTAAAATAAGTTATAAGTTTAATACAACCGATGAAGCAGAGCTTTACACCTATAATATAGAGTATGTCGATGGCGAATCGGCTACAGGTGGCACCGCTAGTGCGCCTAATTCTATTAATAGCAGTGCAAAGCCGGGCGCTTCAAACGGGCAAAACACCGATAAAAACTCTACCAATAATGATAAAGCTCAGGATTTTTCTACAACAACCGAGCAGGTCGAGGGTGTGAGTGAGGCCGATATAGTTAAAACCGACGGTGAATATATATACTATCTTTTTGAGAACAAGCTTTCTATTTTTAAAGCAGACGGCGAAAAATCAAGTGTTGTAAGCAGCACTACGTTAGACGGCGAAAACAGCGGTGTTTATGGTGATATGTTTTTAAAAGACGACCGACTTATACTTTTACAACCAAAGGACAAATGGCTTAATAACGGCTCAATATCGGTTGCCATTGTTATTTATGATATAAGCAATCCTGTCCTTCCTAAAAAGGTAGCAACAAGCTGTCAAGAGGGTTGGTACAACTCGGCTCGTATGGTGGGCGACTATATTTATCTCATATCAAATTGTCATATAAACACAAATGATATAGATAAAAATGACCCTGCTAAAGTCGGAGGCCAAGCGGTC
>JAZNSJ010000042.1:0-15774 GCA_045591155.1 Acutalibacteraceae bacterium
GAAGCAAAAAAGCAGGCTGTTGCTGAACTCTCCGAAAAACTCGGCGCCGCTATAACAGGTGTTGTTGTTGACTATAAGGGTATCACAGTTGCTGACGATACCGCTCTTCGTAAAGAGCTTCGTGAAGCTGGTGTACAGTACTTTGTAGTTAAAAACTCTATCTTAAAGCGCGCAGTTGAGGGTACAGACCTTGGTGACATCGCAAGCGTATGTGAAGGCACAACCGCTATCGCACTCGCTAACGAGGATTACACCGCAGCAGCAAGAATACTTTGCAAATTTGCCGACAGCCACGACAACTTCACAGTAAAGTCAGGCTTCCTTGATGGCAAAGTTGTAAGTGTTGAAACCATCGCAGAACTTGCAAAGCTTCCCAGCAGAGAAGTACTTCTTGCAACAGTTCTCAGTGCCTTCCAGGCACCTATCGCAGCATTTGCACGTGCTGTACAGGCTATCGTTGATAAAGACGGTGCCTCAGCTGAAGAATCAGCAGAATAATTAAAAACAAAACAAAAACATTTATTGGAGGAAACTAAAATGGCATCTGAAAAGATTACAGCTATGATTGAAGAGTTAAAAACTCTTACCGTTCTTGAGCTTTCTGAGCTCGTTAAAGCAGTAGAAGAGGAGTTTGGCGTATCTGCAGCAGCTGCAGTAGCAGTAGCAGCACCTGCAGCAGGCGGTGCAGCAGCAGCTGAAGAGAAGACCGAGTTTGACGTAATTCTCGCAGAAGCAGGCGCTGAAAAGATTAAGGTTATTAAGGTTGTTCGCGAAATCACTGGTCTTGGCCTTGCTGACGCTAAGGCTGTTGTTGACGGCGCACCTAAGACACTTAAAGAAGCAGCTTCTAAAGAAGATGCTGAAGCAATCAAAGCTAAACTTGAAGAAGTTGGCGCAAAGGTTGAACTTAAGTAATTTAATACTTAATAAACTTTTAATCCCAGTCTTTCGACTGGGATTTTTTATCTGTTTATAAATACTCACACATACTAGTGTACGAAAAATAAATATGTCCTGCTATATTTTGGTTTTCTCTACACGTCATCTCTTGTTGTTTTATAACCTGCGCACCGTTTTTCCATTCGGCTTGATCAGCTTCGCTTTGGGTATTTATTTTATATGTAGCAAGACCGATTATAAGTTTGGTATTTGTACCAATCAATTCTTTTTGCCAAGCGTTTATTAATGTGTTAAACCTATATTCTTTATCGGGGTAATCAAAACCAAAGTATAGCTGAGGTATTATATAATCAACACAGCCACTATCTACCCATGCGCCAACATCGGCATAGTGTTTATTATAATTTTGGTCTATAGATGCAGACGGACTTACGCTAAAAGCAATGTCCTTGTTTTTAAACTTTATTGCAGTATATACGCCGCTAATAAGAGTATTAACATTTGCGCGACGCCAATCATCAAGCGTTAGTGGTTTTTGTGTGTTATCTTGATAAGCTTTATAGCTTTTTTCATCAAAAGAAGCGTCTACAGTGGGATAAAAATAGTCATCAAAATGTATGCCGTCTACTTCATAATTATTAATTATCTCGCGTATACCGTCTATTATAAGTGTTTTTACCTCGCTTGATGCAGGGTTTAGATACACACCTTCTGAAACCGATACATTTACATCGTTTTCTAAATTTTCATCATTAAGCCAGCGTTTTGCGGGGGATTGGTCCGGAAGTGTGGATATATCCCCATCGGCAGTTTTTACTCTGTACGGATTTATCCATGCGTGAAATTTAATGCCATTTTGATGACATTTGCTTATCATATATTCTAAAACATCAAAGCTTTGGGCGGATGCCGACTGGCGCAACGGATAATATTGTGACGGGTAATACGAATCACAATGCGGTCTTACATGCACAAACATATCGGTAATATTACGAGTTTTACAGTTTTGTACTGCCACATCAAATTCGGTTTTAAAATCCTGCTGCAGCATAGCATCAAGCTCTGAATATGATACCCATACTCCCGTTATATAATTTTGCTTGTTCTCGTCGGTGCTTAACGTCTCGTTTTTAGAGCATCCCACAAGCAACAAAAAACATAATATAACACAAAACCATTTTTTCATAGATACACACTTTCTTTTTTTATCTATATATATTTTAAGTGTATTAAAAAAATTCGTCAATAGGTAGTTTTTTCTTGCTTATATAAAAAGACTGTTGTATAATACTTTTAATTAAAAACTGTGAGGTATACAATATGAAAAAAACAGTAATTTCGGTTATGGGTAAAGATACCGTAGGTATTACCGCCAAGGTAAGCGCGGCTTGCGCCGAGTATAATGTAAATATCATTGATATTACACAATCGGTTTTACAGGATATGTTTGTAATGGTAATGCTTACCGATATTTCAGGTCTTAACTGCAAATTTAAAGATTTTTCCAATAAAATGCAGGCTTTAGGCCACACTATGAATTTGGAAATTCACGTTATGCACGAGGATATTTTTAACTCTATGCACAGAATATAAGGTGATAAGAAATGCTTAATCTTAGTGATGTTTTAGAAACCATAAATATGATACGACAGGAAAACCTTGATATTCGCACCATTACAATGGGCATATCTTTGCTTGATTGCGCCGACAGCGATATTGATGTTTCCTGCCAAAAGGTATACGACAAAATTGTTCGATGCGCAGGTAATCTTGTTAAAACGGGCGAAGATATCGAGGCCGAATACGGTATTCCTATTATCAATAAGCGTATATCGGTAACCCCAATTTCTATGCTTGTAGCGGTATCAGGCGGCGACCCTGTAAAATACGCTCACGCGCTACAAAAAGCGGCCGATACTGTTGGCGTTAATTTTATAGGCGGTTATTCTGCGCTTGTGCAAAAGGGATTTTCAGCAGGTGATGTTGAGCTTATAAAATCTATCCCCCGCGCATTAAACGAAACTACAAATATTTGCTCTTCGGTAAACATTGGCTCTACCAAGGCAGGAATTAATATGGATGCCGTAAAGCTTATGGGTGAAATTGTAAAAGAAAGCGCACTTCTTACAGCCGACCGCGACTGTATTGGTCCTGCAAAACTTGTTGTGTTTTGTAATGCCCCTGAAGATAATCCATTTATGGCAGGTGCTTTTCACGGTGTTGGAGAGCCCGATTGTGTTATTCACGTAGGTGTGTCAGGCCCCGGTGTTGTTTATGCCGCGCTAAAGAAATGTGACGGTGACCTAGGTGCTGTAGCTGAAACCATTAAGCGTACTGCCTTTAAAATTACTCGCGTAGGACAATTAGTAGGTAGCGAGGCTGCGCGCCGACTTGGTGTTCCGTTTGGTATAGTTGACCTTTCTCTTGCACCAACACCTGCAGTTGGTGACTCGGTAGCAAGAATACTTGAGGAAATGGGACTAGGAGTTTGCGGCACACACGGCACTACCGCGGCACTTGCTATGCTTAACGATGCTGTTAAAAAGGGCGGCGTTATGGCATGTAACTCGGTAGGCGGACTGTCGGGCGCATTTATCCCCGTATCGGAGGATGAGGGTATGATTGCCGCAGCGCGTAGCGGTGACCTAAAAATCGAAAAGCTTGAGGCAATGACCGCGGTTTGCTCGGTTGGTCTTGATATGGTGGTAATTCCGGGCGATACGCCCAGCGAGGTTATATCGGCAATAATTGCCGACGAAGCAGCAATTGGTATGGTAAATTCAAAAACCACAGCCGTTCGTGTTATTCCTGCGATAGGCAAAAAAGCAGGCGAAGAACTAAACTTTGGCGGACTACTTGGTGAAGGACCTATAATGGATGTCAACCTCGCGGCTAGTCCTAAAAAGTTTATTGACCGTGGTGGTCGAATCCCCGCCCCAATGCAAAGCCTTAAAAACTGACAAAAAGCAAGACTCGTCTGAGTCTTGCTTTTTACTATATCCGCGCCGAAGGCGCACATTACTTATTCACTATTACCTCTTACTTATTACCTAAAAAATAAGCCGTCCCGAAGGACGGCTTTAAATTTTTTCTTATGCGCCAAACTTAGCAACGTTAATCTTAACGCCAGGACCCATTGTTGTAGCCACTGTGCAAGATTTTACGTACTGACCTTTGG
Organism: Acutalibacteraceae bacterium; assembly: GCA_045591155.1. Classification (GTDB taxonomy): domain Bacteria; phylum Bacillota; class Clostridia; order Oscillospirales; family Acutalibacteraceae; genus UBA737. The sequence goes on from JAZNSJ010000042.1 coordinate 4,079, forward strand.
TTGCAGCAGGCTTAGCCTTGATGATAGCACCCATAAGAGCATCAAGGTTTTCCTGAAGCTTTTCAGCACCAAAAGATACCTTGCCGATTGGGCAATGGATAATGTTTGTTTTGTCAAGACGGTACTCAATCTTACCAGCCTTTGCTTCGGTTACTGCCTTAGCAACGTCAGGAGTTACAGTACCAGCTTTTGGTGAAGGCATAAGACCGCGAGGACCAAGAACCTTACCAACACGACCTACCATACCCATCATATCAGGTGTAGCGATAACTACGTCAAAATCCATCCAGTTTTCTTTTTGGATTTTTTCTACCATATCTTCAGCACCAACAAAGTCAGCACCAGCAGCGGTAGCAGCCTCAGCTTTATCGCCCTTTGCAAGAACGAGAGTTCTTACAGTTTTACCTGTACCGTTAGGAAGAACAACAGCGCCTCTTACCTGCTGATCAGCGTGACGTGAGTCAACACCAAGGCGAACGTGAAGTTCTACGGTTTCATCAAATTTTGCAGAAGCTGTCTTAACAGCAACTGCTACTGCTTCTTCAACATCGTAAAACTTACCGTTTTCGATAAGCTTTGCGCTGTCATTATATTTTTTTCCGTGTTTCATAGTCGTTTACCTCTTAATCGACAACTTCAACGCCCATGCTGCGAGCTGTACCGGCAATCATGCTCATTGCGGCTTCAATGCTTGCTGCATTAAGATCGGGCATTTTGGTTTCTGCGATTTTTCTAATTTGTTCGCTTGTAATCTTGGCAACCTTAGTTTTATTAGGTGTACCCGACGCAGTTTCAATACCGCATGCTTTTTTAATAAGAACGGCTGCGGGGGGTGTTTTTGTAATAAAACTGAAAGAACGGTCTGCATAAACAGTAATGATAACAGGTATAATCATACCTACGTCATTTTTAGTTCTTTCGTTGAATGCCTTGGTAAACTCCATGATGTTAACACCATGCTGACCGAGTGCAGGACCAACCGGTGGAGCCGGTGTTGCCTTACCTGCAGGAATCTGCAATTTAATATAACCTGTAATTTTCTGAGCCATAAATAGCACCTCCATTATTCGTGGTAACCGTGTTTAGTCAAGACTTTGGCCTTGCTAAAGTAACACTTGGCGGAGTACTCATATACATACTCCTCCCACCGTGACACATAGATGCTCACATTTTTACAGACGGTTAACCTTGACTGCAAAAAAATCTATATGCCGGAAGTTAATAAGCATTTCTGCGTATTAACAATTAATCTTCAACAGAAATCTGATCAAGTTCAAGCTCAACCGGTGTTTCTCTGCCGAACATTGAAAGCACAACACATACGTTATTGTTTGCCAAGTCGATTGACTTGATAACGCCGCTGTAACCTTCAAGCGGACCGTTTATAATCTTAACGGTGTCACCTTCGCTGTATCCAACTTCGACGCTGTGCTTTTCAACGCCAAGAGCTGCAACCTCAGCATCTGTGAGTGGCACTGGTTTTGAGGCGGGGCCTACAAAGCCTGTGCAACCGCGGATGTTTCTAACAACATACCAGCTATCATCGGTAACAATCATCTTAATTAAAACATATCCGGGAAAAATTTTTCTTTCAACCTCGCGTGTTTTGTCATCTTTAATTTCGGTAACGGTTTCCATCGGGATTTTTATATCCTGAATAAGCTCCTGCATACCGCGATTTTCAACCACTGTTGCAAGGTCGGTTGCAACCTTATTCTCATATCCTGAATAGGTGTGAACAACATACCATCTTGCTTCATTTAATTCAGCCATAATTGCTAACCTCCTAAATACTTATCAAAGGATAAGTTCTATGAGTTTGCCAAGGCCTAGGTCAAGAAGCCAGATAAACGCACCGACAATAAGGCACATAACAAGAACTATCGCTGTGTTTTTAGCAACATCCTTTATACCCGGCCATACTATCTTTTTAACCTCGCTCTTGTAATCCTTTAAAAATCCGATTACACGCTTAAGTATTGTGCGCTTAGCACCCTTTGACTGCATTACCTCGATATAATCATCAATAAGCAAATACGCTGCTGTTGCCACTGCAAAAAGCAAAAGCGAAATAGCAGTAAGTAATACAGAGCTTGTATACTCAATGCTTGAAACACCAAGCGCTGTGGTAAGAGGACGGGCATCAACAAACTTGGTAGCATTACTTAAAGCTATTACCAACATATAAATACCACTACCCAAACCTACTGCAGGCGCAAAATAGCGTACCTTTTTTGACTTAAACGAGAAAATGCTGAGCACCAAACCGATTACAGCAAGCCAGAAACAGAACAAAATGTCTGCCGATCTTGCCATATCATACTCGATTTCTGCTATGGTAAGCTTACTACCAAAGCCTAAGGTTGCGCCAACTGCATTTACCGAACCTGCGGTGGTTGCAATTGTTGCAAAGTCGGTGAAAAAGAGTACCAAAGAAACTGCTGCGAAGATAACCGAAAGAATCTGACAAATTCTATTGACAGTTTTCATCATATTACCCTCCTTACTTTGTTTCCTTGTGCAAGGTGTGCTTTCTGCAGAACCTGCAGTACTTGTTCATTTCAAGTCTGTCAGGGTCGTCTTTCTTGTTTTTCATTGTGTTGTAGTTGCGTTGCTTACATTCTGTGCAAGCGAGTGTAATTTTTACTCTCATAACGGCACCTCCCGCTTTACGGAAATATTTTTTTCTCGCCTAAGGGGCGAGAATGCCTCCCTCATTACAGCACACCGCACACTGTACCAAAAGCACATATAGAGTACTTTTAGAAAGCACACTACAGTATGTTGTGCAACTGCGTTGATAAGACCAAATTTAGTCTTGCAGAGGTAGAACGATTATACCATAAAACACCCTCAAGGTCAAGCATTTTTTGGATTTTATCGTGCAATTTATGACAACATAAAACTTTAACATTACACCTTGCGTATTTACTTTTTTGGTTGTATAATAACACTGTAATATTTTTGAGGTGAAATTATGAGTGGTATGACATCTATAAAAGAAATTTATAAAATCGGCCGCGGACCTTCAAGCTCGCACACAATAGGCCCCGAACGCGCTTGTAAAATATTTGGCGCGCAAAATCCGGATGCTGACAGCTTCAAGGCTATTCTTTATGGCTCACTCGCAAAAACAGGAGAAGGCCACGGTACTGATACCGTAATTGTTAAAACATTTGCGCCTATATCTTGCGATATAGAATTTAATATGGACGAAGAAAATATACCTCATCCTAACACTATGGTGCTTGTCGCATTTAAAGACGGTACCGAAATTGCTCGCACACGCGTTTTTAGTGTAGGTGGCGGCTATATAGAATTTGAAAATATGTCACCCGAAAAGTTAGAAAATATTTATCCGCACGACAAATTTGCCGATATTGCCAAGTTTTGTAAAGAAAAAAACATTAAGCTGTGGCAATACGCATTACAGTTTGAGGGTGAATCATTAAAAGAACACATAGCAACCATATGGTCTGCCATGAAAAACGCTATTAAAAACGGTCTTGAAGACGAGGGTGTGCTACCCGGCGGACTTGAGGTGCAAAAAAAGGCAAAAACATTATGGGGTAGCCAACACATAGACGAAAGCTCCGAAACCCGACAAAACCGTATGGTTTGCGCATACGCATTTGCAGTAAGCGAACAAAACGCTTCGGGTGAGACCATAGTTACAGCACCTACCTGCGGCGCAGCAGGAGTGCTTCCTGCAACGCTTTATTACCATCAGCAAAAATCAGGATTTACCGATGAACAAATTTATCATGCGCTAATGACCGCAGGTCTTATAGGAAATCTTATAAAAACAAACGCATCAATATCGGGCGCCGAATGCGGTTGTCAGGCAGAGGTTGGTTCGGCCTGCGCTATGGCTTCTGCCGCATTAGCAGAACTGTTTGATTTAACAATTGATAAAATTGAATATGCCGCAGAAATTGCAATTGAGCATCACCTTGGCCTTACCTGCGACCCAATATGCGGACTTGTTCAAATACCTTGTATAGAGCGTAACGCCGTGGCGGCAATGCGCGCTATTAACGCCGTTAACCTTTCAAGCTTTTTATGGAATTCACGCAAAATCTCGCTTGATCGCGTAATACAAACTATGAAAGAAACGGGCCTTGACCTGTCTTCACGCTATAAAGAAACGTCTGAAGCTGGACTTGCGAAAATAAAATTATAAAAGAAAAAAGGCACGATAATTCGTGCCTTAATTTTATGCCAATATTTCTTTTAGTTTTTGGCTGTAAACACGCGCCATACTTGCAAAACCGCAATCGTTTGGATGACAGTTTTCTATGAGTGAAACCTCGGCAACCGAGTCTTCCAGCAAATCGCAACCTTTTATGTAGTATACATTTTTGTCACCCGCATCAATTGCATTTTTATAGGTTTGCATCATAATGTTTACACGCTCAATTTCCATAGGGGTAAGATGTTTTTTAGGGCGTGTTGTCATTATTATGGGTAGGTCGGGGTTGGCATCTCTTATAATCTTAAAAAACTTTTCGTGGGTAGATTTATATTCATCTAAAGTGTTTGCGTTATAGTCGTAGTCATAGCAAAAAGCCGACATATCAATTTTTGCTATGTGATTGGCTATTTGCTCTTCGCCTTTGGCGCTTCCAGCTAGACCAAAGCTGATAAAATCGGTATCAAGCTCACGTGAGATAATGCTTGGATATGTGTTGCCCGGACGGGATGCGCATCCGCCTTGTACTATAGATGAGCCATAAAACACGATGGGCTTCGTTATTTTATAATCGGGGGCAGGCTTTAACAGGCTACCCTCTTTTATGCCGATATACATTTTATATACACAAGAATAAATAGGCATATTTATTGTGTATTCACGCTCACACGGGTCGGGAATATCGACAACGTTTTCATATTCGGTAGTGGTGTCAAGCGGAGGTATAATTGTACCGTAATATTGCTTGCCCGAATAAACGTCACATCCCATAATTCCCGTAACCGAGAAAAACGAAAACTTGCTTTGACCGCCTATTTGTAATTTGAGCGCGATATACGGACTATCGGTAACAAAGCGAATTCTACCGCCCGAGGTGTGACCGTTTAGCCAGCGAATACTGTCGTTAACGCTATCCGCTAAATCACGCGGCATACGAACATAACGGTCGCCCTCTCGGTAAACGCCGTGAATACTTACGGGGGCTTCGTCTATATCGTAAAACTTTAAACCCTCACGCTCAATTTTGGTTTCAACCTTCATATTTTTATCAATTTTTGTAAAATCCATATTGATTTCCCTATTTTAAAATTTCTTTAAGTTTTGCGCCAACAACATTTGCCATGCTAACAAAGCCACAATCGTTGGGATGACCGCCGTCAACAAGAGCCAATTCACGCACATGCGCTATAAGGTCGGGACCTTTTATGTAATAAACGTTTTTATCGCCTGCCGCTATGGCGTTATTGTATGTGTTAAGCATAACCTGTAAGCGAGCCTGTTCTTCGTCGTTAAGGTAGTATTTTGGTCTTGTCATCATAAGAATAGGCAAGTCGGGGTTTCTCTTGCGTATAATTTTAAACATACGCTCGTGGGTGTTTTTGTAATGCTCTAACGTTGGAGCGTTGTGGTCATAGTCGTAGACAAATACGCTCATATCAAGACTTGCTATGTACTCTGCCATTTCATCTTCGGCTTTAGCGCTACCTGAAAACCCAAGGTTTATAAAATCGGCGTCAAGCTCACGAGAAATTATATTTTGGTACGCGTTACCCGGTCTGCTGGCGCATCCGCCCTGTGTTATTGATGAGCCGTAATATACAATAGGTTTTTGAACGGAATAGTCGGGAGCTGTCCTTAGAACGCTACCCTCTTTTATTCCAATATACATTTTATCAATTCCGCTATAAAGCGGCATATTTACAGTGTATTCTTTTTCTTCGCTGAACGGTACGTTTATTATGCCCTCGTACTCGTTTGTAACGTTTGTCGGCGGCGCGACGGTACCAATGTATCGAGTTCCTGAGAACATATCGCAGCCAATGCTTCCGGTAAAAGCGAAATGTGACATTTTATGCGCGCAGTTAAGTTTTAGACTAATCGCAACATACGGGCTGTTGGTAACAAAGCGCACTCTACCTCCCGCAGTATTATGGTGAAGAGAATAAACCGCCTCACTGGCGCTTTTAGCCACATCGCCCGGCATACGAGCATAGTGGTTGCCTTCGCGAAAAACACCGTGAATTTTAAATGGCGCCTCATCTATATCATAAAATGCAAGACCCTCGCGCTCAATCTTTGTTTGCACTATAAAATTTTTGTCGATTTTTGTAATGTCCATAACAAAACCTTCCTTTAAGACTTATAATATCATCCGTAATTTTAATTGTCAATATCTTTACCATTAATATTGTAAATAGCAAAATTTTTTGATATAATAACCTAAAAGGTGGGTTTTAAATGTACAATTTTTTTGTTGACCAAGACAATAAAAAAGATAACCGCTATTTTATTAGCGGTGATGATTTTAACCATATAAAAAACGTTTTACGAATGAGTGTAGGCGAGCAGTTTTTGGTAAGCTGTTGTGATATAAGCGACCTTTGTGAAATAGAAAGTATTGAAAGTGATACCGTTGTTGTAAAAATTATAGAAGAAAACTATCAATCCACTAATTTACCAGTAAAAATCCACCTTTTTCAAGGACTGCCAAAAAGCGATAAATTAGAGCTTATTATTCAAAAGGCAGTGGAATTAGGTGTTTGCACCGTAACACCCGTTTCTATGAAACGAAGCATTGTTAAAATAGATGATAAAAAGAAAAAATCAAAACTTGAACGTTGGCAGGCTATTGCCACAGCCGCCGCCAAGCAAAGTAAACGCACATCGGTGCCACAGATTTGTGATATTTTATCATACAAAGAATTTTTAAATCGCGCTAAAGACCTTGACCTGCTTTTAGTTCCTTACGAATGTGCCGAGGGAATGACCGCCACTAAAGATGCATTAAGTAAAATAAAAAGCGGTATGTCGGTAGGTATAATTATAGGCCCAGAAGGTGGCTTTGAGCAAAAGGAAATTGACGACGCGCTATCAATAGGCGGAAAGGTTATTTCTTTGGGTTCGCGTATTTTAAGAACCGAAACGGCAGCCATAACCGCCTTGGCAATGTGTATGCTTTACAGCGAAATGGAATTATAATATGAAACAGTTACCAATAGATTTTGTAAACCGAATGAAAGCTTTGCTCGGTGATGAATATCCGTTTTATGAAAAGGCGATAAACGAGCCTCCTGTAAAAGCATTTAGAGTAAACACTTCTAAAATATCTGTGTCTGATTTTGAAAAAATAAATCCTTTTGGAAGCGAGAAAATCCCCTATGTAGACGGCGGATATTATCTTGACTATGAAAAGGTAGGTAATCACCCTTTTCACCACGCGGGGTTAATTTACGTGCAAGAGCCTGCCGCTATGGCTCCTGCTGAATGTGTTGATATTGAACCCAACTCTAAAATTCTTGATATGTGCGCCGCCCCCGGCGGCAAAAGCACACAACTTAAAAATAAACTCGGCAACAACGGACTGCTCGTATCTAACGAGATTATTCCGTCGAGATGCAAAATACTTACAGGAAATATAGAGCGTCTGGGTTTTAAAAACTGTGTTACAACCTGTATGGATACTTCTCGCCTTTCTGATGCATTTCCAAACACATTTGACGTAATTATGGTAGATGCGCCCTGCTCTGGCGAGGGAATGTTTCGCAAAGAGCAAATCGCCATAGATGAATGGAGCATAGAAAACGTGCAAAAATGTGCCATTCGTCAGGCAGAAATTTTAGAAAATGCGGTCAAGTGTTTGACCGTCGGCGGCACAATTATATACGCCACCTGTACATTTTCTTTAGAAGAAGACGAAATGACCGTAGATAATTTCTTGAAAATACATCCCGATTTTGAGCTTGTTCCTGTGAAACCAGCGGTACAGGCGGCGTCAAGCGCCGGAATTAAATTCGACGGGTGCAAATGCCAAAACATACACTATGCCCGTCGGTTTTATCCTCATATCTCGCAAGGCGAAGGACAGTTTATGGCTGTGCTAAAGCATAAAGGCGAAAAAGAAACAAGTTTTAAACCAACCAAAAAACAAAATGTTAAGTTAGACACTGTATTAACAAATTTTCTTGATGATACGCTTGAAAACTATAATAAAGACGATATCACCCTTTACGGTGATACCCCGGTTTTTTATAGCGGTGATGTAGAAATTAAAAAGGGTTGCGCATTTATGTGCGGCGTGACCATTGGCGAAATTAAGAAAAACTACCTTTTACCGCACCACCAATTCTTTTCGGCTTTTGGCAATAATTTTAAGCGTAAGATTGACCTTTTGCCCCACAGTGACGATATACGCAAATATCTTCACGGCGAAGAGATAAAAACCAACTGCGAAAACGGGTGGGCGGTAGTTACTGTTTGCGGAGTGGCTTTAGGCGGCGCCAAGGTATCAAACGGAGTTGCTAAAAATCATTATCCTAAAGGACTTAGAATTTTAAAATGACCACAAAACGTGGTCATTTTTTGTTGCATTTTATATTCTTTTAAAATGTTTTGTCGAAAGTATTGACGATAAAAATTATTTATGTTATCATAATTTTGCCAAACATAAACATAAAAATTAAATATTCGTAAAGGGAGTATTATGCCCTTTTATTTCTACGTTGTGAATTTGTAAAAACACAAGTTCCGTTGACGTAGAGATATGCGAATATGTTTATGTTTAGGTTTGGCGACTGGCGGAGCTTGCGTTTTATGTGCGATTGCTTCGGCGGTCGCACTTTTTTATTTTGTGCAATGGCCGTTGTAACAAATATTTTTAAATTTTGTTATAAAAAAGGGGGTGTCATTATTGACATCTAAAATATTTGTATTCAATTATACTCAATCTTTGAGTTTTTGTCAATACTCAAAATGTGAGTATGTTACCATAAAAGAAAATTTTAGGCGGAAATAAATATGAATTACCGAACCAGACTACGCAATCTGCGCGAGGACCACGACCTTACACAATCACAACTTGGCAAAATTCTTAATAAATCACAGCAGGGCTATAATCACATTGAAATAGGCCGAGCAGAGCTTAAAATCGAAGATCTTGCTCGACTTTGTGAATTTTATAATGTTTCTGCCGATTATCTAATAGGGCTTACTGATGAAATTATACCTTTAAAAAAATGAGGCTTTTTAGCCTCATTTTTTATTTTCCTATATATTCAAATCTTTTTACATAACAACCTTTGTTTAATACATACTCATTAAACATAAAAGCAGGCCTTACCCAAACTTGTTGTTCACCGTATAGCGCTTTGTAAATTACCATTTGCTGATTAGTTTCGCTGTTTTTGGCGGTGCCTAAAACCTCATATTCACTACCCTTAAAATGACGGTATTTGCCATTTAGTATTTCGCCAGACGGATTTTTAAAACTAAAACTTTTATAAAAGTGCTCTTTTTCTTGCGGAATAGCCATAGAGTGAGTCATAGCCTGTACCGCCTCAAGCGTTTTTTCACATTTAAAAGTATTATAAAGTGTCATAGTTGAAGCAGGAGGACAAATGTAATCGCCAAGACCTATCTTCATTCTTACTGGGCATTTTACACGCGTTGCATGGGCAACGGTATCAAAATAACGAAGCCCTAAAGCAAACTCTGGGCGACTGCCCTTTATAAACCCAAACTGCTCGGCGCGCATATTACAAAACCACGGAACCTGAATGTCAAGAAACGTTACGTCGGGATCAACCGATGCCATAACAGTAGACCTAAAAGCGCCCTGACTACCGCCCGACACGGTAATGTTTTTTGCGTCCCATTGGGGTAACGTTTTTAAAAATTTAAGTCCAATAAGGTCGCGCAGCATTACATTGCGCCAATATGTAGTCATATTAGAGGTGTTTTCCTCTATACTAAAGCCATAATTTGCAAGCTCGTCCTTATATTTAATTTCAAGCTCGGTACGGCAGGGTCCGTTTTCTATGCCGTGGGCATTTATGCATACCGATATTGCGTTATAATAATGCGCAGGCCAAGCGCCAACAACGGTATAACCCGTAAAATATGTAATTATTGGATATTTGCCCTCTGCCGTAGGTATTGACATATACCCCGAAACAGGTCTGCCCTCTGGGGTAGATATGCGAAAATCGTAACACTTTATTCCCTCTGGCACGCCGTCTTTAATTTCGGTGCTTTGTATAAGCTCGGGGGTAAAATTATCAACCACATTTTTTAGCTGAGCCCAATAATCATCAAAATCATCAGGAACGGTGTCAAGATAGCAGAGCTTGTCTATATCGGCGCCCGCCGATACATCAAGCACCTCAAAATTTGGGTCTGGTGCATAGTTTTCACCAAGCGCTGTACAGGTTAAACGCGCAAATCCAGGTCTATCAAGAACGGTTTCAACTATTAACGGAACACCATTACTGCAACAGCCAAATCCGCTGTCGGTTTTGCTGTCATCGGTAGCAAGCTCCCATTTTATAAAGCGACAGCCCACATTTGCGCAACTGTTACGCGCCAATACAGAAAAAACTATCTTTTCACCGCAGGTATATTCAAGCGGATTTTTGTTTGTAGTGCATTTAAAATATTTTGACATAATGTTCCCCCTATTATTACATTAAATGTTTATCATTTGGTTCAATTTTGACATTGTGTCTGTACTTGGCTCTGGCAGATGAGCAAAAGGAAAATTAAGCTTCATATTATCGTATTTCGTTTGACAAATTTTTCTAAATGGTAAAAGCTCTAATTTATCCACAACCGAATATCTATTAGCAATATCTTTTATTTTTTTTGCATTTTCCTCGTTATCGGTAAGGGTGGGTATAATAACCTGTCGCAAGGTAACGGGGATTTTTTGCTTTTCAAGATACTCTAAAAACTCAAGCGGCTTTTGTATACTACACCCTACATACTTTTGATATTGCTCGTCATTTGTATATTTAATGTCAAGCAATACTCGGTCGGTAACCTCGAGCAGTTTTTTTACATCATCGTTAAAAATACTGCCCGAAGTATCAAGACAGGTGTTTATGCCGTTTTGGCGACAAAGCATAAATAATTCATAGCAAAATTCGGCTTGCAAAAGCGGCTCGCCGCCCGAAATGGTTATGCCGCCGTCTTTGCCAAAATAATCTTTACAACGCAATACTTTTTCAAGTATCTGCTCGGGTGTATATTCTGTACCGCCGTGGCTCTCCCAAGTGTCTGGGTTATGACAGCAACCACAACGCAGATTACAGCCCTGTAAAAATACCACAAAGCGAACACCTGGGCCATCAACCGTGCCAAGACTTTGTATAGAATGAACGTTGCCTTTTATCATAATACAGTGTGGAACGTACGGCTTATAACTTCGCGCTGTTGCTCGCGAGAAAGCTTATTAAAGTTAACAGCATAACCCGATACACGAATTGTAAGGTTTGGGTATTTTTCAGGATTTTCGTAGGCGTCCATAAGAGTTTCGCGGTTAAGCACGTTTATGTTAATGTGGTGCGCCTTTTTAGCAAAGTAGCCGTCAAGAATAGAAACCAAATTGTTAACCTGTTCCTCTTCGGTTTTACCAAGAGCCTCGGGTGTGATAGAGAATGTGTTAGATACACCGTCGCGACAATCATCATAGCTGATTTTTGCAACCGAGTTAAGAGATGCCAAAGCGCCG